>DATDWK010000056.1:0-4079 GCA_035289685.1 Candidatus Dojkabacteria bacterium | reverse complement strand
TTCCAGAGTGTTAAAGAAGTAACTGCATTCAGCAAGCGACTGCGCCAGATGGTCAGGTATCTGGATATCAGTGCTGCAGACATGGAAAAAGGCCAGATGCGCTTTGAGTTAAATATTTCTCTGCGACCCAGAGGTGTAAAGGAATTGCCTGACTACAAAGTGGAAGTTAAAAATATCAGTTCGATATCTGTTCTGGAAAAAGTGATTAACTTTGAAATTATCAGGCAGCAGGAACTATTTACCAAAAAATTGCCGCGAATGCAGGAGACCCGGGGTTTGCGCGATTTATCAGGAAAAACCTACAGCCAGCGAATAAAGGAAGTGGCCGATGATTACAGATATTTTCCTGAACCCGATATTCCGCCCTTACACTTTTCGGAAAGCGAAATAAATAATATTGCCGAACGCATTCCCGAATTACCCCAGGAGAAAAAGGCCAGATATTTTAAGGAATTCGGCCTGGAGGGCAATACCGCCGAAGTCTTGATCAGCAGCCGGACAAAGGCATTGTGGTTTGAAAAATCAGTGGCTTTTTTGGTTGAAAACAAATATTCCGGAGACGATTTACAGGCTTTGGCCAGGGAAATTGCCAAGTGGCTGATCGGCGATGTTACGGCTTTGTTAAAAGCTGACAAATCAAAGTTAAAGGAATTAAGATTTTCACCGCAAGCCTTGGCAAATTTAATAATTTTAATGAAACAAAAAAAGCTTTCCGGCTCGCTTGCCAAACAGGTTCTGCTGGATATGTATAACACCGGTCAGGATCCGGGAGAGATCATCCAGGATAAAAATCTTAATGTGGTCAGCGACACCGGAGAATTGGCAGAAATTGTGCGGCAGGTAATATCGGAAAATCCCAAGATTGTAACTGATTTTGCCAAAAATCCCCATGCACTGAAATATTTATTGGGGCAGGTCATGCGGAAAACCAAGGGAACAGCAGATCCTGAGAAAACACAAAAAATTCTTGAAGAAATTTTAAAGAAATAAAGCATTACTCCTTAAAACTAAATTCGTATTGCCTGTAATCAAGAAATCTTCTAGAATTAATGTAAATTAATCTAGTTTCTATGAAAAAAGTAATACTGAAAATTTTTTCATTTCTTTTAATTATTTTCAATATTTCCGCATTATTTTTTTTAGTTCCTGATACAGTAAAAGGTGTAAAAGCACAAACTCCAACCCCCACAGCTATTGTTGAAGAAATAGGAATAGGTGAAACCCAGGAGTTTTCCGATCCCGCGTTTAAAATAAATTTAACCCTTGGAGACCAGGAATATCCCAGTAGTAGATTCTCTTTAAAATTCGAGATTTCTTCAATTATTGAATCAGGAAAGATCGGTGTGGATTGGATTTATCCTAAAAACTATTTTAAGATTGAAGGCGCGGAACGCGACCGAATCGACAGTCTGGTACCAGGTCAGAATATTGTGCTGGTAAAATATTTTACTCCGATCAGCGATAAGCCTTCTGCTGTAGGCACAATCAGAAAAGTAGAGTTCGGCGCTCGTGTCCTTGGTTTAATTCCGGATTTGCGCTATTTAAGTTCGACTAAAATTACCACAGAATTTAATAATGAGTGGGAAATTACCCCTTTGGGACAAGTTTACCAGACTGAAAAAACGGTTAAAACAATATTGACGACGCTTTTTTGGATTGTGATTATTGTTGCAGCTGGAGTATTATTGGTTATCGGTGTGCGTAAATTTATGGATTATTTAAATAAAGACGACATCGAACGCTGAATTTAAAAAGTAAATAATGGCAAAAAAAGAAAAGAAAATAAATAAAGAAAAAGTCTTTATAAAAGAAACATCAGTATCTGCGGATGTGATATCTTTGTTGAATCCTTTAATGGAAGTCAAATCCGGCTTAAGTACCACTTTAAAATTATTGATTTCAGCTTTAACTTTAGTTTCAGCCCTGGCCTGGAACGAAGCAATTAAAGCAGTTTTTGAATATCTAAAACAGTACTTACCTATTAGTACTGCCCTGGTAGGCCCGTTTATATATGCAGTTATAGTAACTTTAATTACTGTTTTTCTGATTAACCGCTTAAAAATGCTTCAAAACAAAGTGGGCAAGGAAAAAGAAAAGAAAGAAAAGTAATTTTTTGCAAATAAGTTCAAATATGAAATGGCAGCTTGCCCCTAAAATTCCTGATGCTGAAAGAAAAAAGCTGAGCAATTATTCAGATATTCTGGCGCAGCTTCTATATAACCGCGGCATTAACGATGCCGATTCTGCCGGAAAATATTTATTTGCCAAAGAAACCAAATTATATAATCCTTATTTATTGCCCGATATTAAAAAAGCTGCAGCAGCAATTTTAGATGCTGTAAAAAATCACAAAAAAATAGTAATTTACGGTGATTATGACGTAGACGGCATCAGCGCCAGTTCGATTTTATTCGATTTTCTATACAGGGAACTGCATGCTGATGTGGTGCCCTATATTCCCAATAGATTTGATGAAGGATACGGGTTAAGCAGCATCGGACTGGATGCATTAATCAAACAAAATGCAGACTTGATAATTACCGTGGACTGCGGCATCAGAGACCACGACCTGGTAGCAGAGTATGTAAAAAAAGGATTACAGTTTATCATTACAGACCACCATGAATTTGCTTTTGACAAAAACAAAAAGGCAGTGTTGCCGGAAAAGGCATTGGCCATGGTGCATCCTGGATTGCCCCAAAGCAAATATCCTTTTAAATTTATCTGCGGTACGGCAGTCGCCTGGAAATTGCTGTTAGTAATAGCTGATCTTGCCGGGAAAGCAAAATTATTAACTAGAAAAGCTAATCCGGAAAAATATCTGGATTTAGTAGCTTTGGCAACTGTCTGTGATTGTATGGATCTGGTTGATGAAAACCGTCTCCTGGTAAAAAAGGGTCTCGAGGTTATGAGAAATTCTGCTAATTTGGGATTGGTTGAATTAATGCAGACAGCAAAAATCACACCCGGTGAATTAGATACATATCAATTAGGATATCTTTTAGGTCCGAGATTAAATGCAGCCGGCAGGGTAGAGCATGCCCTGGATGGTGTCAGGCTTTTAACAGCAAATAATCGGGCCTTGATAGCAAGTTTAGCCGAAAAGCTCCAGCGGTTAAATGCTTCACGCCAGGAATTGACCAAAAAAATGCTCATGGAGGCAGAAGCTCAAATAGAACTAAATCAACTGGGGAATAAGAAACTCCTTTTTGTATATCAGGAAGGTTGGTCTGAAGGGGTAGTGGGTCTGGTTGCCGGAAAAATATCGGAAAAATACCACCGTCCGGCTCTGGCTGCCAGTGTTAGCAAACAGACAATAAAAGGTTCGGCGCGCAGTATTCCGGGATTTAATATTACTAAGGCGCTGGCACAAACTGCAGAAAAACTGGAGCGTTTCGGCGGTCACGCTGCTGCAGCAGGGTTCCATTTGCATCAGGACAATTTGGCAGATTTTATTTCTGCCATTTCTGAAATTGCCGACCAGCAGGTAACTGAAGCAATGATGGTAAGCCAGCTTTTTATAGATATGGAAATTTCCCCAGAAGACTTTACCAGGGAACTATTAGTGGAAATTTTCCAGATGCGCCCTTTTGGCATTGGAAACTTTGAGCCGACTCTCTTGATACGCAATCTAAAGGTTTTAAACAAGCAGCAGGTGGGTAAGGAAAAACAGCATTTGAAAGTTTTGTTAAAAAATCCCCGGGAAATGGGAAATGCACTGATTGACGCCATCGGTTTTTATTTGGGTGAGCGAGCTGATGCTGTAAACCCAGGTGAAAATATTGACGTGGTCGGCCAAATAATGTTAAAAGAGTGGAACGGCAAAGAGTATCTGCAGTTAAAGTTAAAGGATTTTCAATCTAGCGACAGCTAATATAAAAAGTTAAATTTCATGTTATTCAGCAAATCAGACAAATGAAAAATTTCCAATTGGGAGACTTTATTTTTCGTAATTTTCTGAATATACTCATAGTTTTTCTGCTGATACTTAATCTGCTTCCGATACTGGCTCCGATATTTGCACATCTCGGATTTAATCTGCCGGCCAAGATAATCTACTTCATATATTCTTTCTTATG
>DATDWK010000055.1:0-5500 GCA_035289685.1 Candidatus Dojkabacteria bacterium | reverse complement strand
GTTCTTGATTTCCTCTCCTTTATCTTTATTTCTTTCTGCAATTTTATGTTTCAAATCCTCTATAACCGCAGTAAATTTGTCCATATCAGCTGTATAGTCTCTGACAGGATCAAATGAGATATTAAATAAGCGGTAGTTTTTAATGGCTCTTTCGGCATATGGTTTGGGAACATAAACAACACGCTTTTTCTTGCGCCAGGAATCGAGCAGATCGGTTAAGCCTTTATAGGGAATAAATCCGACTTCTGCAGCTTGTTCTACAGTCATACCCCGTGAGATATTTTCCAATTGGCCAATTGCAAATATATATTGATGGAACTGCTGGTAGTTTTTGAAATCAAGATTTTCACCCTGGCTTTGGCCCAGTACTTTTTTAACAAAATCCAGGCTTTGTTTGAGCACGTCCATACTAATATTTTCAGGCAAAGCCTTGGCTTTGATTTTATCCTCAAACTCGTTAATTATTTGTGCTGCTTTTACTGTTTTTAAAGCCATGCAATTTTCTTATATCAAAAAATAAGTATTAAACTGTTGTTAAATAATCCTCTAATGTAAAATTCGGGTTTTCAATTCCGTTTATAACATGTGTAAAAATCATAGTTTTTGCCTCATCAGTAAGAGAAATTTTATAAATTTCCACCGGTGCACTTGAAAATTCACCTGTTTCAAAAATTAAATATGAATCAAGGAAGATTTCATCCTGCAGCTGCCTGAATTCAAAGTTAAATAATGTTTGCGGAATTAATAGACCTCTTTGCAGATAAATTTTTATCAGTTCCAGATATTCTTCGATCAGGTCTGCAATTGTCTCTTGATTTATGTCCTTGATAGAATTCAAAAGGCTTTCCAGTATTGCCTGAAGACTATTTTTTAGTTCGCTGAATTCCGGTTCGTATTGATAATTTTGTTTTTGCAGAATTGAATTATAAAACTCCTGGACATTTTCCCGTGCGTCTTTGGGTAGGAATCCTCTTTTGAGATATTCGTAAATACGCTTTGCGAAGAAAACTATAGCCTCTGTTAAAACCTCCTGGTTGATATCGAGCAGTTCTTCCTGATACAGCCTGGGAACCATACCGCGCGTGGAAACTTCAAGCAGGTCATAAAAAAGCTGCTTTTGCAGTTGCAAACTTTGGGCATAGGCGCTGAGGTATGATTTTATATTGTGCTCTTTGTTTTCTTTTACTACTGTTGCCCGATAATCAATTAAGCCAAAATCGTCTTCCACAAAGACATCATCAATAAATATTCCGATATTTAAAGGTGCTTCACCCGGTTTTTCTGCCGCAGGATTTAAATTCTCTATAAGTTGCTGTTCGTTTTTGGTCGGCACTCTTTCAAGCTGGTATTCAGAATACACTTTTAAAGCGTCAAAATACCGGAGTTGATAAATGTCTGCCAGAGTGTCTAAAAAGTTTTTCCCCAAATCTTTGTTTTCGTTAGCTGGGATTTGCAATTCCTTGAGTGCCTTGTTTGCGCAAACCAGATAATTATTAATCAGTGTTTGTAAAGCACTGTCCAGCAGCGGCAGTTTTATTTCCAGGCGGGTGTCTTTTGAGAAAAGGAATAAATAGTCAAAAATTTGCGTACCAAATTTTTTGGCAATTTGCTGTTCATAGCGGCTTAACTCGGTAAATAATTCAACCAGATTTTGCTTAGATATGGAAGTTTGCGGCATTTTAACACAATTATTATTTGTTAAAAGGAATTGCTTTACCTACATTAAATAAGTTTTTCAGGATATCTGTAGCCTGTTTAAATCCTGCCTGGGTTCCCTGGCTGAGAGTGCTGGTGACAACACCACCTGTAGGCAGCTGCAGTAAGTTGCTTATTAATTCGGGAATTGCCGGAAGCGCCATAAAAAGTGCGAATGCGGCTAAGGGGCGCATAATACTTTGGCTTCCGCTAATCTGTTCTTCAGTATATCCGAGTAAGGGAGGCGTCCATTCAAGGTTACCGGCGTTGCTGAAGGCACCTGTTAACTCACCGCTATGGCCGATAATTATAATAAACAGCAATGCCGCATATATGGCTATAAAATTCAAGGCAGCACCTCCCAGAGTGCGCAGCATACCTTGTATAGCGCTCCCCGTTCTTCCGGGTATAGCTGCCGATAAAAATATCCAAGGAGCCACAATTGGATAAAAACCTAAGATAAAGTAGCTTTTTAAAAGAACAAAAAGTAATTTGATTGTTGCCTGTAAGAGAATAATGCTGATAATCAAATTAAATAAAGGATTATTGCCCACAGTAAAATCCAGTATTTTAGCAGCTATGGCAATTCCTGTTGCTGCCAGCGGATCTTTTACCGAACCTGGAAATAGAGAAGTCAGATCGCATTTTTCCGGACTGGTAGGATCATTGCCGCAAATATTAACATTGGCAGAATTCCAGATATTCCAGATACTAATCTGAGGGTCGTCCGGCTGCAGAGCATTAAATGCTTTTTCAGCGGTATCTATACTGCCGTCTTTAAGAGATAAAGGTTTATTTAAAAAATTTGTATCGTTCCCAGGTGCACCCGGTGCTGTAAGAAAAACGCTCTGGACAAAATTGGATCCTATAAAAACAAAGTCAACAAATAAACCGCAGATGGGATAACTTAGAGATACTAATAGCAATGAAAATATTAAAGAAGGCAGGGAATTGGATAGTGTTACTACCTGCTGGCCTCCTAGGTTTTGTCTGAAGAGTATTAAAAAAGCAATTACAACCATGATTATAATAAAAAAGCCGTAGACAAAATTTGTGGACCATTGCCAAAAGGCATTAACTGGCCTGAGTAGTTCATAACCGCTGCCCTGGAAGTAATTAGATGTTAAGTTTGATAAAGGGACGTTTGTCGGCACAGGTGTTACAGTTGCAGCGTAAGAATAAAAAGAATTCATGCCGATTACCTGCTGGTACTGGTCAACAGCCCAAATAACTGCACTTGAAGAGGGTTCTTGATACAGATAGTTGGTCAAATCTCCGATAACACCTAAAGCCCCGCCCTTTCTGATAATATAAGCTCCGCTGCCGGAATCTTCGGTTTCGGGAAAACCCAATATCTGGTCGGTTAATCCTGCTGCCAGGGCAGGCAGAAATCCCTCGGGGCTGTTTGATCCTTCTTCAGGCGGCTGGCTTAGATAAAGATAGGCAGCTGAATCCCTGGTTACTGCTTGGCTGGGATGCGGTGCCGCTGACATGAAAAATACTACCAGCAATAAAAATGCTGTGATCCATGCCAAATTTTTACGCAACTGTAGTTTCCTTATGAAAAGTTTTCGCAGGTTCATTTTGTTAAAATTCCTAAATGGAAATACTAAATCCAGTATAAAAAAGTTAAAAAATGATTGCAAATGGAATTAGGTTTTTTCAAGTGTTTTTTGGAGCTGTTGTTGCTTTTCGTTAGCTATTTTTTCCAGATTATTAAGATAATTGATTTCTTTTGCTGCCACCACCAGTATTTTTTGAGCTGTGGCGTCATTCAGTTTGCTAATTAAATCCCTGATAATATCTCTTTGCAGTTCTAAGATTTTTTGATTGGTTTTCTTTTCTATTTCGGGATATTTTTCATACAAAGAAAATATTTTGGTATAGATTTTCTTTAGTAATTCGGGATCTTGATCTTTTGATTCTATTAATTGATTTAGTTCAGCCAAGTCTTCTTCTTTTTTGTTGACATCAATATATTCAATAGCAAAATTAATTGTCATAGCCATAACTTTTTCCAGATATAAACTGTCAATATCCTTCATTGTTTCTTCGGTAAATCCGAAGTAATCTCTGATAATATTTTTAAATTCCGGATTAAAAAATAACATTAGACTAATAAAATTTTTAAATAAATAATTATAAACCCATGCTTCCCAAAATAGCCAAAGCTGCTTTCTGGGTGTTATTTGCAATATAGGGTGCGTCTTTCATATCAGTTAATACGCTTTTCCACATCTCTTTAATATTTTCTTTTTTTGCTTGGTAAAGCTTTAAGGTTTCATAATCGGGAGGTTTGGTGGTTATTGCTTTAAACTCATCATGTATGCTAATTAGCTGGTTTAATGCTTCGATTGCAGCCCTTTCTCTTCTGGACCAGCCCGCGGATTGTCTTTTAATAAAAGGTGAAACGGCGAAAGACCATCCTACGTGTGCTAAAAATGCATTGGCGCTGAATAAACCTCCGAATAAAGCAGGATTCATAACTGCCAAACCAAAACTTAAAAAGAAAGCCCAGCGGAATAAAACATCCCATCGGTCTATTGCCTGCCAGGTCTTTTTGCGCACTTTAGACATTTCCATATAAACACCAGACGCATTTAGCCTTTTAATATAGTCCCAATATAGATCCTTGCCGTCTTGAAGCCTTTTTAAACTTCCCACAATATTATCCTGCATACTGCCGTTGACTTCACCTTGAGAAATATCGTACTGAACCCGTCCGTCTAATAGATTAAGAGTTCCGTCCTCATTTCTAAGCACTTTACTGCTGAAAAGCGAATACATTTCCGTGTCGTTAAGCGGGTTAATCGGTTTTACCAAAAGCGGGTATCCTGTAAAAGTGCTACCTATCTGAATTTGGGCTGTTTTTGAGTAATTGCCGTGGGTCTTTTTCCAGTTTTCAAGAAAATTACGCAAATAAATACCTTTATTAGGATCATCATCCGGTAATGCCCGCATTGCCGCATATTCGGCTCTGCCTTCATCTTCTGGTACTTCTTCAACAGTAGGAAATCTTTCCTCCTTACCCCAAGCTCCCATTTCCAGAACCCTTCTGAATCTGGCGATATAAAAATATTCAATCATTTTTCTTACTTTTTGGGAACTGACCCTTTCGTTGTTAATTTCAATATAGGGCGGGGTTTCTGCAATTCCGGTATCTGTTTCTGTCAAATTTAATTTATCAGCAGGCATTTTCATATCCAGTACAAAAAGCCGGTCCAGGATATCTTCCATAGTTAGTGGAGCTTGCCTATCTGCCCGTCTGCGCTGGTCTTCAGCCATCATCAAATCTGCAACTTCGTTGATACAATCCATTCCTGTAAATCTTTCCAGGTCAGTAATATTTACATCATCAGTCTCATGTAAAATTTCCACCATATCCTCTTTCAGGCTTTTGGTCATTTCACCTTTGCGGATATCTTCATAGGCATGTTCTACCCCTTCAACAACGAGAACTTCCGGTTGCAAATAGCGTTCCGCTTGTACGCGGATGCGGTCAAAATTTGGATGATCGCCCAAGTTATTGATAATAAAATTATAGAGATTCGGGTTATTGCGGTATTCGTCTCTTTCGGTAAAATCGTTTTTATCGATGCTTGCTTGTTTGGAGTAGGAGTCTATAGAAACACCGCCTACTTTTTCCATCAAGACTAGGGTTTGGTCTTTTGTGTAATTATAAGTTCCCAGAGCCTCAAGACCCAATGCAATAGTCTGCGGGTATAGGGTATAAACTTCGATTTCAAAAAGCCCATGGGGTCTGGGAGCTCTTCTTTCCATTTTTCTTCTTAATCCTGCCAGTTCA
>DATDWK010000054.1:0-3795 GCA_035289685.1 Candidatus Dojkabacteria bacterium | reverse complement strand
TAACAGAAAAGCAATAAAAATGATAAAAATAATGCCTATCAGAACAATAAAATGTGTGCTGAAACCTCCAATATAAAAAGCAAACAAGGCAATAATTCCCATAGTAATAGATTCCAGTGCCAAAGTTTGTTTTGCAGAAAGGCCCAGCGACATCAATCTGTGGTGCAGGTGCACATTTCCTCCGACAAATGGTCTTTTTAATAATGGTAAATCCTGATGTGTTTTAATTCTGTAAAGAATAACCCAGAGCATGTCTACTATGGGTAAAGACAATACCAGAATACTTGTGGTGATTTTACTGCCTGAAAGTATGGCCAAAACAGCAATGATAAATCCGTAACCGGTGCTTCCTGCAGTCCCGCTGAATATTTTTGCCGGCGGGAAATTATACGGTACAAAACCCAGCAGTCCTCCGAATAAAATAGCCGGCATTATTGCCAAACCGAATTGTCCTGCACGCACTGCCAGCATCATGGTAATTGTTGAGGCAATAAAAGTAGTGGTTTCACCCAGGGCGTCAATTCCGCTGACCCAGTTAAGAGCATTTGTTATTGCCAGAATCCAGAAAATTGTAATCAGGTCTGCGGGAAAACGGAACAAATAGGTGAAGTTTCCTATGAAAAGAGGATTTGAACTGGAGACAAAATTAAAAGATTGTCCGGCAAAGTCAATATTGGTAATTGTTGTTCCTGTAACTACTACAAGAACAGCAACCAGTAGCTGTATTAATAATTGTCTTCCAGCGCTTAATTCAAACCTGTCGTCAATTACCCCTGATATCAAAAGGATACCCAGGCCTGTCAAAATTCCTACATTAGCCAGATTAAGCTCCACATTTAAAAATGTCAGAATTATAAAAGGTAACAACACTGCCAGGCCTCCCAAACGCGGTTTAATTCCTTCATGGAGACGCGTAGTTTTGCTGGAATCCGTCCGCTTACGCATGCTTGCAGGCAGATCCACAAATTGAAATTTTTTTGCCAGATTGCCGATCAGCGGAGTCAGCAGTAAAGTAATTACAAAAGCAGTTACAGCGTGGGGTAACAGGTTAATATAGGGTTGCAAAGAAGTGGTATCAATCATTTTAAAGTTTTAATAAACCAGTATCAGGGAAAATAATTGTAAGACAGCAATTAATAAAAAAAGATTGAAAATTAAAATGGCTACATTTATTACTGTAGAAAGTCTCCTGTCAAATCTGAATACCGCTGTATTTAGACGTGAAGCTAAAACCAAGATGAAACTTGCAAATACAGGGATGATAATCAAAACCTCTTTATCAATTAAATTCCAGGAGTTGCTGGTCTGGTAATAAAAAAGCGAAATTTTATTGGGAAGTTTTCCGTAAAATTGTGTAAGTAAAATTATTAAGATGAAAACAACAAAAATAGAAGAGATAAATGCAGCCACATTAATAATATTTTTCCAATAAGTCAGCACGCCAAAGATGGCACTGAAACGGCCTACTTTATGTTTTACCTGGTAATAAACTTCTTTTTTACCCTTTTTTAAAGGCAGGGTAATTTGTTTTTCCTGGTTTGTTTGTTTCTGATTTGCCAAGATAAATTTAATAATAAAATTATCTGACTTATTTTAATTCAATTATTCATATATGCAAACAAGATATTTTAACAGATTGTCAATTTTCCTTGTATTTGTTATTATTTTAAAGCAAATCAGGAGTATAATAATTGTTTTCGTTTGCAGCTCATTGTTTTGAGATAAAATATATTTATTATAAAAATATCAATGTCGGCACAGTCAGATTTAATGATTGCCATCAACCAAATTGCTGCTGAGCGCAATATCGATGCTGCGGAAGTCTTGGAAGCCATTAAACAGGCGATCAAAATAGGCTTCAGAAGGGATTATCCCGAAGAAGAGGGCAGCAACCTTGAAGTGGAAATCGATCCTGAAATAGGCACCATTGCTGTTTATGCCAATAAAAAGGTGGTTACTACAGTTACCAGCCCGGCTACGCAGATTTCTCTTGATGATGCAGTAAGAATTGAGCCTAAACTTAAAGTCAACGACCATGTATTGGTGGAAATTACACCCAGCGGTGATTTTGGAAGAGTGGCAGCACAGGCAGCCAAACAGGTAATTTTGCAAAAAATCCGTGAATCCGAAAAAGAATCTGTAATGAGGGAATTTCATGATAAAATGGGGGAAATCGATTACGGTATAGTGCAGAGGCTGGATGGTGACAATGTTATCTTTGAGATAAGAAGGGCAATTGCGGTAATGCCTTATGCAGAACGAATCCCTGTGGAATTTTATAACAGCGGCAACCGTATGAAAGTGCTTTTAAAGGAAATTAAAGTTACTCCAAGGGGTAAGCAGTTAATTATTTCGCGGTCTGATCCCAAATTCCTGGAAGGATTATTTAAACTTGAAGTGCCGGAAATTAATTCCGGATCTGTAGAAATAAAATCCATTGCCAGAGAAGCAGGATCACGTTCAAAAGTAGCTGTAGATTCAAATTCTGAAGGGATAGATCCTATTGGTGCGTGTGTGGGACAAAAAGGAGTCAGAATCAATGCCATTTTAAATGAACTGCGCTTTGGCAATTTAGAGGAAAAAATAGATATTATTTTATGGAATGAGGATCCCATAAAATTTATTGCTAATGCTCTGAGTCCTGCTCATGCAATTAGTGTAGAAGCTGTTGATTTGGAAAATAAAGAAGCCAAAGTAATTGTTCCCGATGACCAGCTTTCTCTGGCCATAGGGAAAGAGGGACAAAATGTAAGACTGGCTGCTAAATTAACCGGATGGAATATAGACATCCAGGGGGAAACCTTAAAAGTTGAACCCCATGGTAAAAAAGCCAAAACACCAAAAAAGAAAGCTGCCGCGCTTAAAAAGACTGCTGCTCAAGGTAAGAAGACAAAACCGGCAAAAAAAGCTAAATCGACTGTAAAAAAGAAAACTGTAAAAAAGGTTAAGAAGTCTTTAAAAAAATCATTTTAAAAGTCGGCAGCAAAGACTGAATAATATGATTAGTAATATTAAAAAATCAGTTCCTATCAGAACCTGTATAGTCACTCATATAAAAAAGCCTAAAAACGAATTAATCCGTATTGTTTTTACTCCGGAAAGTAAAGTTATTGTAGACGTACTGGGTAAAGCCAAAGGCAGAGGAGCAAATATCACACCCAGTCTAGAAATCTTTGACAAGGCAATAAAAAAAGGAATACTTGAGAAATCTTTAAAATTGCTTGAAAAACTTAAACCTGATGAGATTTCGGTTTTAAGGGAGCAATTTGCTGCGGGAATTGCCCAGAAATCTTTTAGACGGGGAAATAAACCGGTTACTATAAAAGTGAAAAAAGAAGATTTATCTATGTTAAATATTGTCTGATTTTGGCAATTAACTCGGGTACAGATATGTTTGCTTTTACCAGATAATCAACGGCACCTAAACTTTTGGCTTTTTTCTGGTCTTCTTCCTGGCTTAAATTTGAAGTGATAACTACTTTTAGTTCTTTTAAATTTGGATCTTTTTTTATTTCGGTCAAAATCTCAAAACCGTTGGTGTTGGGGAGCATCAGGTCCAGCAGAAGTAATTCGGGTTTGCGTTCCTGCAGTGTTTTTATAACTTGAGACCCATCTCCGATTATTGTGACTTCGAAACCCTCGTTGGTGAGTTTTTTTTGGTATACGTTAGCATATGCCTGGTCGTCTTCGACAACTATGATATATTTTTTTTCTGCTTCTGCCATAATCTAAAATTAAGAAATGTAATTTTTTTTATTATATCAGCTAGATTTTGGTAAAGGTATAGTAAAGAAA
>DATDWK010000053.1:0-4928 GCA_035289685.1 Candidatus Dojkabacteria bacterium | reverse complement strand
AGCGCAATCTGAATGAAGGTATGTCTGGCGGTGAAAAAAAGAAGTGTGAGATTTTACAACTCGCAGTACTGGAACCGCATTATGCAATTCTTGATGAAACAGACTCGGGACTGGATTTGGATGCACTGAAAACAGTGTTTTCTGCATTAAAAAAATTAATGAAAACCGGTAAACGGATGGGTATTTTAGTCATAACCCATTATCAGCGCATCTTTGAGTATATAAAACCAGATAAAGTGCATATAATGTTGAAAGGAAGTATTGTTGACAGCGGTGATTATAAAATAGTTAAAAAACTACTGAAATCGGGTTATAAGCATTATACTTAAATATATTTGCTTTTGATCCTATGAAAAATACTCTGCAGCAGCAAAAAACTAACTCTGCATCATTAATTAAAACTGAGGTAGCAACTGCTGTGGCCATAAACAAGGATTACCGGGAAAAATACGGCTTTAAAGACCGCATTGCCAACAGCACGGATATCGGCGCAGGAATAAATAAAACTACAATCAAGAAAATTTCCGCTTTGAAATCAGAGGATGAATGGATGCTGAATAAACGTATACAAGCATATCACGTTTTTGAAAACAAACCCATGCCTTCGTGGGGAGCTGACCTCAACGGAATTAAATTTGATAAAATTCATTATTTTGTCAAAGCTACACAAAACAGAGCCCGTTCCTGGGATGAAGTACCCCGGGTAATTAAAACAACCTTTGACAAATTGGGTATTCCCCAGGCAGAAAGAAAGTTCCTTGCCGGTGTAGCCACCCAGTACGAATCAGAAGTTGTCTATCACAACCTTTTGGAAAAATGGAACAAACTGGGAATTATCTTTTCGGATACTGATTCAGCATATAAACTTTATCCGGAAATTTTCCACCAGTACTTTGGCAAGGCCATCCCTGCTACGGACAACAAATTTGCTGCACTAAATACTGCCGTATGGAGTGGAGGCAGTTTTATTTATGTTCCTAAAGGCGTCAAAGTTGATATCCCTTTGCAGGCATATTTCCGTATAAATGCACAAAATATGGGGCAGTTTGAAAGAACCTTGATAATAGCGGATGAAGGCTCCCAGATTGAATATATAGAAGGCTGCACCGCGCCCGTTTATACCACGGATTCACTCCACAGCGCTGTGGTGGAAATTTTTATTAAAAAAAATGCCCGGGTGAGATACACCACCCTGCAAAACTGGTCTACCAATGTCTACAACCTGGTAACCAAAAGAGCCCTGGTTTATGAAAACGGCATTATGGAATGGGTGGATTGCAATCTTGGCTCCAAAGTAACCATGAAATATCCTTCGGTTTATTTGCTGCAGCCGGGAGCTCACGGTGAGGTATTATCCATAGCCTTAGCAGGGAAAGGGCAGCACCTGGATGCCGGAGCCAAAGCAATTCATGCGGCCCCAAACACATCCAGCTTGATCCAGTCAAAATCTATCTGCAAAGACGGTGGCAGAACCAGTTACCGTGGTATGCTGAAAATCCTTAACGGTGCGAAGGGATCAAAATCCAAAATCTCATGCGACGCGTTAATTCTGGATAATAAATCACGTACAGACACTTATCCAACAAATATAGTGAATGAACAGAATGTTTCGCTTGGACACGAAGCCAGTGTCAGCAAAGTAAACCAGGAACAGCTCTTCTATCTGATGTCCCGCGGTTTAACTGAAGCAGAAGCAGCTTCGCTAATTGTTTCAGGATTTATAGAACCAATAGTCAAAGAGCTGCCTATGGAATACGCTATGGAAATGAATGCTTTAATTCAAATGACTATGGCGGGTTCTGTAGGATAGCAGATATTTAAATTATTATTCATCGACTTTTTTCTAAAATATTTTTCAGTGAAACAAATAATTCTTGATCTAACTAAAAATAGTACTATTGAAATCACGCAGGACTCTGAATTGCTGGGAATTTTTATAGGAAAAAACTCCCAGCAGGTAAACTCTTGCCTGAAAATTATCCACAAAATACCCCATTTAAAATCCCAGACCTTAATTAAAGGTGTATTATTCAACAGTTCGGAATTTAACATTTCCGGTGATATTATCATCAAAAAAGGAGCGTATTTAACCGATGCTTATTTAAAAATGGATATCCTGCTTATGAGTGAATCAGCAAAAGCTACGGCCATTCCCAGCTTGGAAATAACTGAAAATAACGTCAAAGGTGGTCACGGGGCGACAGTGGGGCAGTTAGACCGGGAACAATTATTTTATTTAGAATCCCGGGGTTTAAAAGACCATGAAGCAAAAAAACTTTTAATAGAGGGATTTATAGCAGATTTAACCGCCAGGATAAAAGATGCTAAAATCAGGCAAATGCTTTTAAAACAATTAAAATAAATGCATAAGCAGGATTTTCCCATATTCAAGACTCATCCCAAGCTGGTTTATCTGGACAACGCCGCCACTAGCCAAAAACCTTTATCCGTTATCAATGCTGAAAGGGATTTTTATAAAACTGTCAATGCCAATGTGCACCGCGGTATACATGCACTCAGCGAAGCCGCAACCGAACTATACGAAAATTCACGTCAGCGCGTTGCCAGGTTTTTAAATTGTGACACAGAAGAAATAATTTTCACTTCCGGAACCACGCTTTCTTTAAATATGCTTGCTTTAAGCCTACCTGAATTATTTATCAAACCGCAAAGTCAGGATACTATTTTATTAACCGAAATGGAACACCACAGCAATTTGATTCCCTGGCAGCAGGCGGCAAAGAGGTTCCGGGTGAATTTAGAATTCCTTAAGGTTACCCCCGAATACCGCCTGGATCTAATGCAATTGCAAAGCCTGCTGGAAACACGCCGCATTAAAATACTGGCACTCACATATATGAGCAACGTTTTGGGTACAATTAATCCGCTTATTAAAATTGTAAAACTTGTGAGATCATTATCTCCCGAAACCATAGTAATTGTGGACGGAGCTCAGGCTGTACCCCATTTTCCCTGTGATGTTAAAAATCTGGATATAGATTTTCTGGCGTTTTCCGGCCATAAAATTCTTGCTCCAACAGGCATCGGCGTCCTCTACGGCAAAAAAAATCTTTTAAACAAAATGACGCCTCCACTAACAGGCGGCGGCATGATTAATAAGGTGGAAAAAAAGCAAGCAACCTGGGATGAACTGCCAAGTAAATTTGAAGCTGGAACCCCTAATATTTCAGGAGCAATAGCTTTAGCTACCGCACTTGATTATCTGGAAAAAATCGGCTGGAAAAAAATACAGGAATACGAACAGGAATTAACAGCCTATGCTTTACAACAACTGAAAACCGTTTCCGGTTTAAAAATTTTGGGACTAGCTGAATTGCAGGATCGGGGATCTGTAATCAGCTTTTCATTAAAGGGAATCCATCCGCACGATGTTGCCGAATATCTGGACAAAGATAATATTGCAGTACGTGCCGGTCACCACTGCAACCAGGTGCTACACCAGGATGTTTTACATTTGCCTGCATCGGTACGTGCCTCGTTGTACTTTTATAATGATTATCAGGATATTGATCAGTTAAAGGAAAAACTTATAAAAATATCGCAGATATTCTAATACTTTTTCTTTTTTCTTAAAAAAACGGCAATACAAATTTTACCAGGTCCTTTAAAGCCCCTATTGTTGAAATTACCGCTCCTGCTGCAACCTCTAAAGTAGACTCAAAGACCTCATAAAACATTTCACCGATTTCAAATTCGGCATGTGACGCACTATAACTTTCCATGCCTTACCCCCCATATTTAATTATAATAAACTGTGTCAAAAATTATGCTAAAATTCAAAGTTATGGATATTTATCGCGAAAAACTGCTGGACCATTATCATAACCCCAGGAATTACGGGGAATTGCTGAAAGCCACAAATCAAATACGGGTGGAAAACGTCAGCTGTGGAGACACCATTAATATGCAGGTATTAATCTCCAAAAAAACCTTAAAAAAGGTAAAATTCATGGGTGAAGGCTGCGCTATTGCCATTGCTGCTGCTTCAATTTTAAGCGAACACGCTCAAGGTAAACCTTTGGAACAACTCAAAAAACTGCAATTGGCAGACTTATTAAAATTAATGGGTGTAGAGCTGACCTTATCACGCAGAAAATGTGCCAGTTTATGCCTGGAATCGTTAAAAGCTGCCATTAAATCTACTTGACCTGGAAATAAAAAGGATTTATACTAATCTTGTAGAAAATGAATAACAACCTAAGCAATCAACAAAAACTTATTAGAAATTTCCTGGCAGTAGCCCCAAAACACTGCGACAATTGCGGTGGAAAATATCAAGAAAGCGACTTTCAAGTGATTAAAACCTCACCTGTTAACCTGGTTTTACATTTGAAATGTCATATCTGCAATAATTCATATATGCTTAATGTTCTGAATCCCATGAATGGAATGATCGGTGCCCAGCGTACACCTATTAATATCGATCTGCAGACTGAGAAAGAAATCAAAAAATTCGCCGGACAGGAAGCTGTCAATAAAAACGAGGCAATTGATATGTTCAGCCAGCTTGATGAACAATTAACCCAAAACGAACTGGAAAAATTACTCGAAAATCTTTAAATGTCAGTTACTAATGCTCTTCTTAAAATATTGCTGCCTAAGTGAGATTTTTCAGTGGTAGTAATAAAAACTTGTGCAGTAAGATCCAAGAGATAGTTTTCAAGTTTACCCTGGTGTTTTTGATCTAATTCAGACATGATATCGTCCAGTAAAAGTATCGGGTTGTTGCGCATTTTATCCTGCAAAAAATTGTACATGGCCATTTTTAATATTAAAGTAGCAATTCTTTGCTGTCCCCTGGAAGCAAATAATTTTAAGTCACGCTGGCCTGCCAGTAACTGAAAGTCATCACGATGTGGACCATACAAAGTTAATTTTGCAGCCAATTCCTTGGGATAACCTTCAGA
>DATDWK010000052.1:0-9541 GCA_035289685.1 Candidatus Dojkabacteria bacterium | reverse complement strand
TGCAGTACGCCTTGGTCCTTTTAATTCTTTGACTGTCAGGCTGAACTCCCTGGCAATAGTTTTTAAGATACCCGGAACCTTGATTTTATCGCGCTTACTTTTATTGTCTTTACCCAGAATTTTGGCGATTTCTTCAATAGAGAGATTTTCCTCTCTCATGGAATTATACAAAGCAACTTTTTGCAGGGCACCTTCCAGTTCGCGGATATTATCGGTGATGGTTTTGGCAAGGTACTCAAAAATATTATTGGGCAATTCAATGTTCATCTGTTTGGCCTTTTTTTCCAGGATTGCCAGGCGCATTTCAAAATCCGGCCTGCCGATGTCCACAATAATGCCACCCTGAAACCTGGAAACCAGCCGGGATTCCAAATTTTTAATCTGCTCTGGGGGGCGGTCGCTGATGAGGATGATCTGTTTTTTGTCGTTATACAATTCGTTAAAAGTATGAAAGAATTCGGTTTGGGTTTCCTTCCATTTATAGGCAAACTGGATATCGTCAATGATCAAGACGTCCAGGGTGCGGTACTTCTGCCGGAATTCTATATTGCGTGCGGTTTTTAGGGCTTTGACCATGTCGTTTAAAAAGCCTTCGCTAGATAAGTAGCTGACTTTTTTGGCTGGGTCTTTTTCCAGAACAGCTCTGGCAACTGCCTGTCCCAAATGCGTTTTGCCTAAACCCGTTTTTCCGTAAATGAATAAGGGATTGTAAGCTTCACCCGGGCGTAATACTGTTCCCTGGGATGCTGCATGGGCTAATTTATTGGATGGTCCCACAATAAAATTACCAAAGGTATAATTTTCATTCAGATTTGCCCGGCGCATAGCCTGGACCAGGGCAGGATCGCCCCCCTGCTGGATAAAGCCAAGCATGGGTGATTCTTTTATGATTTCATCTGCAGTTACTTTGGGGGTAGGGGTATTTGCCAGGCGCTTGTCAATAAAAAAATTGGGTTCGACCTCAGAGCCGTAAACATAAGAAAGGGTTTCCTTGATCAGCTTATTGTGTTTTTTTTTCAGCCATTCAGCTGCATAGGTATTGCGTACGCCTATCTGGGCGTCTTTGCCGCGGATGTCCAACAATACGGAATCCTTGAACCAGGTTTTGTACTGGGCCGGTGAATCCAGCTTAACCTCTATTTGCGCCAGGGTGATTTTCCAGATTTCCTGATAATCCATGAATAAACAATAAAATTTAACAGAGTTAAGGGGTAGTGTTTAATAGCATATACGAAATGTGGATAACTTTGCAACTGTGGATAAGTTTTTTACAAAATTTGCAGAATATTTGATTGATAAGGTTTTACAGTGTAAAATGGTTTTTAGGGTGGGAATTTTTCTACCAGAAATTATTCCGAAAATCTCAAATATTTAAGAAAATTTCTTGAAAAAAGTAATAAAAACTGAAAAACGAGCTGAAAAAGCAGAAAAAAAGATTCTTTACCAAATTATCCTGGATTTTTTGCTGAATTTGCCGAAAATTCTTGTAAAACTGTTAATCCGCAGTTACCAGAAGCTGTTTTCCTTTGACCATAGTTTCTGGGCACGCCCTGAAAAATTCCGAGTGTGCATTTATTACCCCAGCTGCTCTGAGTATACCTATCAGGCTATTGATAAACATGGACTGATAAAAGGCGGGGTGATGGGTGTAGCAAGAATTTTACGCTGCAATCCGTTTAATGAAGGAGGGCATGACCCGGTACCAGATTAGCTTATAGTTGACGAATAAGGTATAATTCATTGTTAAATATGCTTCTATTAAATTGGAGCATTTGGAGGAGTGCTTGCCAGAGTAGGCAAAGGGTGGTGGGATTATCTAAGTTATCGAAGATCTGTTAATGGCCCTGATGGAGCTAATGCAGTTGATTCAATTATAGATACAGAACATAGACTTGATAGTTTTTTTAAAAAATTTTTAGGAAGACTTTTGCTTTCCGTAACCGGTTTAGCAGGATCGCTGCTTATTGAAAATCCGTTAGCTGATTTTGTAGCGGGGGGTTTGATAGGATATAATGCTGTGGGAGCAATATTGGATTTTAGTGACGTTGCTGCAGAGCCAGATTTTATTGCGGATTAATAAGCAACTAAAGAAGATTTAAATTTCATTTTCAAGACCATAAAAAATGGAACCAGGTCCCATCCAAGAGATAGGAAGAATAGTAGGTGATACCCTGCGAACAGAACAGGGAAGGGCTGCGCTTGCAGCTTTAGCTGGCACGGTATTGGGAACAATAGGTGCTGTGATTCACCGTGTGGTAATAAGTAGAGAACTTTCAAATAATGAAAGAACACCTAATTCTGTAATAAGACATACGAGATGGAATATTGGTGCTGTAGGAAATAGGGCAATCCTATTTGGATCGCTGTCACTGGCAACGCGTGAATTATGGCCATTGGTGGCATCTCTAACATATGAGATGCCAATAGTATTAGCTGATGCTTTTCTTTTTGCAAAAGCCGTGTTACATACACCAGTTAATAATCTTGACGATAATCCTTGAGAAATAAAATCCCGATTTTTTGAAATAAATTTTACAGTTTCAAGAATTTTCAGTTAAAATTGGTTATGGACCAAAACCTAACCAATATCACCGGAAAAATTAAAACCGCGCAGATCCTTAAACAGAAAAATATCCAGGAGCAGCAGCAGCACCAGGCAGAGCTGGCGCAGGGACAGAAACCGGAACGCCTGCCGCCCGGCCAGAGGTTATTAAATGACCGCAGCAGTTTCCCTGTGCTCGATCTGGGTGTCAGGCCGGAGTTTAATCCCGAAACTTATAAATTTACCGTTTACGGGTTGGTAGAAAATACCCTGGAGTGGGGTTATCAGGATGTTTTAGCTAAGCTGCCGAAGTCATACCTGACTGCCGACTTCCACTGCGTGACCCGCTGGTCGCAGTACGGTATTGAGTGGGCCGGCTTTAAATACCTGGATCTGGAGAAACTGGTTAAGCCCAAGACCGAAGCTAGGTTTGTCATACAGTACGGACTCGATGATTACAGCACCAATGTACCTATTGAAGACTTGCGCCACGAAAATGTTTTATTTGCATACGAGCTGCACGGCAAACCTTTACCCCAGGAGCACGGCTGGCCTTTGCGCTTAATAATACCTGGATTGTACGGCTGGAAAGGCTCCAAGTTTTTATTTAAATTGAAATTCCAGGACCACGACGAACCGGATTTTTGGGAAACCCGGGGTTATCATAATCATGGCGATCCCTGGAAAGAAGAGCGCTACGGGTAAGATTCATCAATAAAGTCAAGATTAAGGTATGACGCGTGTTTGCCCCAGTACAGTCACTTTTTTATTTTCCACAGCTATTGCTTCCCCGTTTTTCAATAAATACATTTTATTACCCCGGTACCATTTTTTGAGTTCAGGCAGCAAGGTATCTTCATAATGAGGGAAGATATCAAAATCAACAAGCCCCAGTCCGGGCAGATAGTGCGACCCGATTTCGGGTTCACCAGGATACCATTCGGCAACATCTAGGGTTTTTGCAGTTATCATACTGCCGGCGCTGGAACCGACATATATTGTTCCCGAGGCTAAAATCTCGGGAAGGTATTTATTTATCCCGCAGCGCAAAATCCAGTACATTAAATATGAGCAGGCACCGCCGGCAAACCAGATAATATCTTTACTTTTCAGCAGCTTGATTACACTGGAATTTTTATAATCTTCCAATTGTACAGCTGAAACCTTTGCTCCAAGGGTTTGGACCAGCTGCCAGGTTTCGCTGTTTTTCCGCCAGTCTCCAAATGCCTGTTCGCCGTTGGCTGCAGTAGGGATATAGGTTATTTTTTTACTCTGGAATCCGCCGGCAAACTTTTCTAGTTTTTTCACACTGTCAGGGTGTTTGGCTTCGGAGGCTAGATAGAGCCGCATCATTTGTTTTTAGCAATAATTTTAATTTGAGTTAATTCGTGAAAGCCGTATTTGCCATGCTCTCTCCCAAAACCAGATGCTTTGTAACCGCCAAATGGATTAAAAGGCATAATATAGTTGGTGCCGTTTATACCAACCATGCCGGTTTGCAATGACTTGGCTATTTTATCAGCTCGCCTGCGATCGTTTGTATAAACATACGAACCCAGTCCATAGGCAGTTTCATTTGCCAGCTGTACTGCTTCCTCGTCGGACTTAAAAGAGACAATTGGCAGTACCGGACCGAATACTTCTTCTTTCCAGATGCGCATATCCTTTTTAACATTGGTGATAATCGTAGGCTGATAATAGACTCCGCCAAGCTTTTTTTCCAAAGATTTGCCGCCGGTTACAATTTTTACCCCTTTGGTTTTGGCATCTTCCACCTGGGAAACCAGCAGCTCTAACTGTCTTTTGGCAACGAGCGGACCTGTATCAGTAGATTTATCAGTTGCGTCACCGACTTTTTTATTTCTAAAAATTATAGATAGTTTTTCGATGATCTCTTCCAAAACAGAATCATGGACAATTAACCTTTTTAAGCCGTCGCAGCACTGGCCTTGATTCAGTAATCTGTATAAGCAGACACTTTGAGTTGCAAGTTCCAAATCAGCATCAGCAAAAATTATTCCGGGAGCAGAGCCGCCTAACTCCATTACCGCTTTTATGAATTTTTTACCGGCAAGCTGGTAGAGCTGTCTGCCTACTTTGGTGCTGCCAGTGAAGGCAATCAGATTAATATCCTGGTTAACAAGCTGTCTGCCGACGTCTCCTGCTCCGTAACCCACGCTGAAAACACCTTCGGGCAATCTGCCGCCCAGCATAATTTTCTCGATTAGTTGCGTGCATAAAGGCACTTCTTCTGAATGTTTAAAAACAACTGCATTACCGCAAATTAAGTTTTGCAAAGCAGCCCAGACAAAATTGGCAAAGGGAAAATTCCAGGGGACAATGACGGCAGCAACTCCAAGCGGTTCGTAATGAACCCGGTGAATTTCCGAGGTATTTTCAAAAGTAGTTTCCGGTGCCAGATATTTTTCAGCGTTTTCAAAATACCAATTGGCATAATCGAGTGTGGCATCAAAGTCAAGCAAAGCTTCGCCAATGGGCATACCCATTTCCTGCGCTTCCTGCATTGCAAACCTTTCTTTATTTTTCTTAAATTCGGCAAAAATTTCCTGAAGCAATTCAATCCTTTTGGCAACACCCAGGTTTTTCCAACCCTCTTTTGCTTTGTGGGCTTTAGTTACTTTATCTTTGATTTCTTTAGTACGGGTGACAGGCACCTCTCCAAGTTTTTTGTAATTAGAGGGATTTATGGAAATTAATTTCAGCATTAGCTTATTGTAAGAAATGCTAAATTATAATGGATGGAGCAGGAATTGTATAGATTCCGGGTATTAACGGTGCAGTGCCAGAAATTTCTGCAATTTTTCCTTAACCTCCGGCAGATATTTGTCTATCCAGGGGTAATCACCTGCAGGCCTGTTCAAATAAATTTTTTTATCTTTCAGAGAAAGTACAACCTCAATCAAACCCGATTGCTGCCTTCTTTTCAGCAGGTTGTATTTAATGGAAGCCGGATTGTCAGCAAAATTGGTAGGCCCGAATTTCTGGTAGCCATGTACTGTTAAAAAATTCATAGCCTTGGTAAAAAATTTGGTTGAATCCGAATTGTTTTCCTGCACGGGAAATTCCAGTACTGCAAAGTTCTGTTTTTGTCTGCCCCCTTTATAACGTGCAAGCAGATCCACCCCTACACTTCCCAAAGTTTTCAGCGCAGCTTCTTTAGGAAAAAGATATTTAAACTTTCCCTTGCGCAGTGAATAAATCAGATCGGCATCTTTAAGTACCTGCAAATGATAAGAAACCGTGGCTTTGGCAAGTCCTGTGAGCAGGCGCAGTTTGCTGGAGCAGTTCAAAGACGCGGGCTTGTTTTCATAAGGGTTAAATAGCGCCGCGTGTTCCATCAGCAAAACAAAAAGGTTATACCTAGTTGCATCTGCCAGGGCAAATAAAATTTTGGGAGGATTGTTTTTGCTCATAGTTAAGTTTAGCAGAAAATGCCTATGGCTTTACAGCGGTTAAAGTTTGTTAGTTATTGCGCTAAGGGAAACTTTCTGATCACGCAGACTACAATACCTGCCACTGTGAGTTTTTTATAAGACCTGGCATTTTCCACGGAGTATAAGGGTTTAACCAGATAGCCGTTTTTGTCTTTGGCAATCCTGCAGAGTTCATATTTTTTATCGTCGAGCGTGTACAAACAGACATCGTTATCGTCAACAGTGTTTTGTTCTTTGACAATTAGCAAATCCCCTTTGGCCAAAAAATTCAGGGTAAGACGGTCGGTGTCTATGAGTACTGCGAAATAATGGCCCATCTGTTTAAGCAGGTTTTTGTGCAGCAACATTATCTCAACTTTTTTTAAAAGCTTTAATTTGGAGTCCTGCGTGAGGGTTGATGTTACAGGGACCTCGGTAAACTCGTTATTACGCAGTTCGGATTCAACAGGGCGGATGCTGCGCGCTTGGTTGATTTCTTTTTGGATAAAACCTTTGGATTTAAGATTTTGGATGTGTTCGTGTACGGTGGAAATAGCTGAAAGCCGGAAATGCTCTTTAATCTCTTCTAAAGAAGGAGCATAACCATGCATCTGGCTGTAAATCTTGATGAAATCAAGAATTTCCTTTTGTTTTTTGGTCAGAGTAGGGTACATAACGCACTTGATTTGTAGGGATTTTAACCGAAACTTGTCCGAAAGTCAAATATAGGCTTTTATGATCTTGCTGGTAAGGATTCAGTAGCAGGGTGCAAAAAAATAATTAGACTTGAGTCTAAAATAGCCAGTTCGATAATTTTGCCGTGATGAGCCTTCACCAAATCTCCAATAGGGACAAGTTCTTCCAGTGTGGGTAATACCTTATATTTTACTCGCACGGTATCTACCAGAACATTAATCCCTTCATCAGGAGGAGACGTTCTAGTTGTGGTTTCAGCGATACTCATACCTTTTTTTTCACAATGGTCTGCTAAAGCAGTCAAAAAACTTACAGTATTGGGACCAAGTTCTTTGGGGAAAACGGTTGGGGATTCACCTGTTGTAAGAGCCATATTTAGGAACAAAAAATATTATAATAAAGTATATTATAAGTGTGAATAAAAAGGAATTGCAGTTTGCCTGAGAAGAAATTAGAATTTAAATACAGCTCTTCTTGGATTTACATGAGATATTGCTTGGCAACGAAAGTATGTTGCTTGTGCATATAGTGCTGTACTCTCGTTTACTGTGAGTCCGCGATCTAAAGCTATGATTACGTCTATAACATAAGTCTGGCTTTTAGTTAAAGTTATATCGTGTGTCACATTTATACTTGTAAGTAGTCTTTGAGCTGTAGTTGCAAATCCTTGTGCACTTCTGTATTCCGGTGTACTGGTTAATGCTTCCATAATTATAGCGTTGTTAATTGTTATTTCCTCACCACCAGGCCGTTTTCAACCACCCAGGTGATTTTGGTATTGCCCACAGTTTCGGCTTTACCATTAATGGTAAGTTTGATGGCATCAGGACGGGGTGTGAAGAATTCGAACTTCTCCTTGGCCTGGTACTCAAGCTTAGAGCCTACAGCGTAAACACGGGCTGTTTTCTGCTGGCTGTCGGTAGATACTTCGATATAGGCGTCTTTGTTAATAATTTCTATTGTCACCACAATATTTTGCACTGGTACTGTTGTCGGTGATTCTAATTCAGGAGTAGGTGTTATTGTTACAGCTGGGGCTTCCTCGCGCACAACATTCAGGATTACCTGGCTGGTCCGGCCGAACTGGCTTTCCGCGGTAATGATAAATTTATTCAGACCTTCTTCGAGCTTGAATTCCTTTGTGAATTCTTCAAAGTTGTTGAGCTTTAACTCTTGTCCGTTGACTTTCAGCTTAGAGCCAAGCTCAACCTCGCCTTTAATTTCTACAATATTGGTTGTGGTCATAAATGACCCTTCGTCATCCTGGGCAACCGCAATGGGTGCAGTAATAAGTAGTTCCGGTTTTTTTAACACCCGGCCGATATATGTTCCCAGATAAACCAAAATTACCAGAAATCCAACCGCGACTGCAAAAGATATTATTTTATTTGGTGTCAACGTCAGATTCAGGCCTTTTTCTTTGATTTTGGCAATCACCCCGATGGTCGGTTCTCCCTGTTTGCTTTCAGCTTCCCTGCGGTAGAGGGCCAGGGCGCGGTCAGATCCAATCCCTAAAAATTTAGCATAATTTTTAAGAAAACCCTTGATATATACTTCAGACGGGAAGACAGAGTAATCACCTTTTTCCAGTGCTTCCAGATATTCGCTGCGGATTTTGGTGGCTTCAGAGATTTGTTTGAGCGTGAGGTTGCGCTCCTGGCGGCGCTCTTTAAGCAAATTGCCAATAGTTTTCAGCTGGAACGAGGATTTGATCATTTATTTCTTTCTAGTTTGAGAACTGTTTGCCAAATAATATGGTAAAAATGCTCTTTTGCTTGTTAATTATAGCACTTCGGGCGATATATATCCTAGCGGGTTAGGGTTTGGTGTCTTATTAAAATTGATTGTTGCGGATTTAATCTTCTTTTTTCAACTCTTTAATTGCTGCAATCACCTGGTCGGTATCCCGGAAGAGCAGGGTATGAATGCCGGTTTGTTTTGCAGCTTCGATATTGTTATTGTTGTTGTCAATAAAAAAGATATTTTTCAAGGGCACGTGCAAATGCTCTTTGGCAATAGTCGTATATGTTTTAGGGTCGTATTTTTCCAACCCGTGTTTGCGCGCAGAGATTACTTCATTAAAAACTTCTTTCAGCTGCTTGATAAAATCGGTATGGTCAATGAGCATACTGGAAGTCAAGATAACAAGCTTATATTTGCCTTTGAGTCCCGCTAAAAATTTGAGGAGTTTTTCATTAAGCCCGTAATCCCCAAAAAAGGAGCTTTCTTTTTTGATATACAGAACACCGACAAAATCAAACAATAGTGTGGTGATATTGTCCATAATAACTAGTATAGCAGGTTATTGTTGTAACTTGAATGGATATTGATACAAATCAAAAAGTTATTTTGTTTTTCCCTTGATCTTAGATTTTTCTTTTGTCTTCTTTATTTTTTTAAAAAGCAGGCCTTTTTTATAGAAAATAAATATGGCAACTGCTAAGCTAAATAGTACTATTCCGCAACCTACAATTGAAAATTTACGCAGCAAAGTGCCTAACTGGTTAAAATCAAATGTGGCTTCTAAAAGAGATTTACTTGAATTAACTTCAGGAATGCCGGTAATACTTGACAGTAGAAGTTCTGTGGGCAGTGGGGTAACAGTAGCGCCGGGTGCTGATTTATTGGGCAGCGGTGTAGGTGTAGCTGCACCTGCCAGCCCTAAAATTTTAATAGTGGTAGAAGGCTCTAGTGTATCTGTGTTGGTTTGAGAATTTTGCGAATCGGTTTGTAAATACCTGCCTGTGTACTTACCGGTAACTTTGATTACAGAAGTACCATCGGGCAGATTTTCCTTAAGCATTACTGTACAGGCAAGTTTTATTGGCGTATTTAGCGGAAGTTCGTTAGCCTCGTATTTATTGCAACC
>DATDWK010000051.1:0-3502 GCA_035289685.1 Candidatus Dojkabacteria bacterium | reverse complement strand
GCTGGCAGACAGGGCAGGTGATTTTAAGCCTGCACAGCACAAACAAGTGGAGTACATAATTCCCCTGGTGGAGATTCTGGCTGAAATACAGGGAGTGAAATCAGGCAATGCTGCAAGCGTTAAAAAAAATTATGAAAAAATTATTGCTGCTTTGGGCAGTGAATTCGCAATTTTAAGAAGCATTCCGGTTAATGCCATCAAAGATGCCGGTTTTACAGAACTTGCTGAAGCCATTACCCGTATGCGTAAAGGCGATGTTCATGTACAGCCCGGCTATGACGGGGTTTACGGGCAGATTAAGCTTTTTAACAACAGTTCGGCTGTTGTAAAATCTATTGCCGGCCAGTTTAATATCGGTCTTTAAAAGTCTTCATAAATGGCTAATAAATCCAAAGTCGCGGATTTTCTGGGCAGTTTAAATAAGGAACAACTGGAAGCAGTTAAGAGTAATCCTAGGTCGGCTGTAATTGTTGCCGGTCCAGGAACGGGTAAAACTGCAACCCTGGCTGCAAAAATTGTCTATTTAATTAAAAATGAAGGTTATCAAGCGGATGAAATCCTGGCTTTAACATTTACCAAAAAAGCTGCGCAGGAGATGCAGCAGCGTGTTTCGCATTATTTAGATACACACGAAATACAAAAAGTCCTGACCTTCCATGCACTGGGCCACAGTTTTCTGCAAGCTCTGGGAATCCGGCTTAATTTGCTTGCCGACCGTGAAAAATTTTTTATAATCAGAGAATTTTTACAAGATCGCGGTTTAAAAAATCAGCTCCACTCATATACAATAAAAGATTTACTGCAACTGATATCGAATTATAAGAATTATAAGGAGCAGAAAATTATTGAAGAGTTGGATGAAAAAGTACGGATTGGCAATTTCCCCGAGGGGTTGGTCCAATTAGTAAGGGTTTATCAGCATTATCTGCAGCAAAGAAACCTGGTTGATTATGACGATTTGCTAATTAAAACGCTCGACATATTAAAAAAAGACCGCAAAATTTTTAATAATTTATTCCCCAGACTACGCTATATTCTGGTGGATGAATTCCAGGATACCTCGGATTTGCAGCTGGAATTATTACGCATAATATCCGGCGGCATAACTGCAGAAGTAAAAGAAGCAAAAAATCGGAAAGTAAAAATCTTTGCCATTGGAGATCCTTTGCAGGCGATTTATTCCTTCCGCAGCGGCACTAACCAAATCTTTAAAAAATTTCAGGAAATTTTCCCCAGGACTCAGGTTTTTAACCTGCAGAAAAATTACCGATCAGCGCAGAAAATTTTGCAGACAGCCCACCGGCTCTTTCCGGAAAGTCCACTGCTCATGCCGGTAATTGCCGATACCGGTAGAATTACTTTAGTAACTACTTTAAATCCTTATTCTGAAGCCGACTGGATTGTCGGAACGATCAACTCAATAATCGGCGGTACGGATATTGAGCAATCCGGCAATATTCTGGCCGGACAGTTAAAAAGAAATGAAGATAATCCGGATGAAAAAATTAAATTATCCGATTTTGCTGTGCTTTACAGGATTCATCATTTAGGCGGTATTGTAAAGAGCAGGTTAAGAGAGTCCGGAATTCCTTTTCAGGCTGTTGACGAGGTCAGTTTTTATCAGGAACCGGAAACTGCCTTTGTCATTAATGTATTGCGCTTTATTGCCACAGAAAATGATGAATTTTTCCGCGGATTGCAGTATGCACCGATGTTGAAGTTATCCACAGAATTACTTGTTGAATTAAATAAATATACACATAATAGTGCTTCTCTGTGGGCAGGTCTGCGGGAGTTTGTAAAGCGAAATTCCCTACAAAATCAACTAAATAAACTCTATTTTCAGAATTTTTTAAAATTATTTAATCTTTTACAGGAATTAATTCAGGAAAAATCGCAGGATTTGAAATCAATTGTGGATAACATTGCATCAGTGTTTGATTTGCAGCTGAATCCTGAGTTTCTCAATGCCTTACTGATATTTTTAAAAAGTGAAAGTCCCTTGCAGGCATTTTTAAATTTTTACGAAAAACTGGAACAGCATGATTTTTTTGACACCTCCGGTGATAAAATTGCTCTGCTGACTATGCATGCAGCCAAGGGACTGGAATTCAAGTATGTATTTTTAGTAGGATTTGAAGAGGGGATTATCCCATATGAAAAAAGTTTTGCAAATGATGAGCAAATTGAAGAGGAGCAGAGGCTTTTATATGTTGCAATAACCAGAGCCAAAGCCCAGGTGTTTTTAATAAAAACCAGGGAACGCAACAGGAAAAAAGTAGTATCATCTAGATTTGAAAAATTGCTAGAACATGAATTACAATTGTTATTAGATCCGGCAATTTCTAAGATTGAAAAAAGGCGCAAACTTAATAAAGAGAAGAAAAGCCAGATAAAATTTATATAAATGATTAAAAATAATGCAGTCACAGTCAAAAAAATTGGTTTTTGAACTATTAAAATATATTCCCAAGGGAAAAGTGACTACATACGGATTTATAGCAGCATTTCTGCAGATAGGCAGTCCCCGCATAGTCGGTAATATTTTGCACAAAAATGATTCACCGGAAATTTATCCCTGCCACAGGGTAATTAAAAGCGATGGTACTCTAGCCAGCAGCTACGCTTTCGGCGGTCCGGGTGCGCAGAAAAAGCTGCTACAAGCAGAGTGTATACGCTTTGTCAATGGTAGGACAGATTTAAAGAAGTATGGCTGGCAGCCGGATGCCTTGGTAAAAAAGCATTTTGACACTTTACTTTCTTAAGAAGATTCATAAGAGTTACCGAATTACTTGAAAATTTAACAAATCCTCTTGACAATGCCTGAATAAACTTCTAAATTGGATTTAGCACTTTTAATTATTTTTACTGTCTTTTACAAAATGAATTGTTTGCTTAAAAGCAAAAGAAAAAAGCCATAATGCAATGTTGTATTTTGCAAAAATGGCTTTTTTTCATACAATTCTCTTTAAAAAAGTGCTAAAGTAATTTAAATAGGTTTAAACATAAAACATATGAGACTCGGATTTATGAAGCGCAGGGAACAATTCAAATTCCTAAGTATTTTTACACTCTTTACTTTTTTAATGTATTCTTTTGCTCTGGTGTTATTTCTACCAAAGGTTAAAGCTGCTGCAATTACCAGTGCCAGTGATACTATGAGCAGGCTGCAAATCAGTATTGCTGATGTTACGCATACTATGGTTTTTACACCTACTACAGCTATAAATCAGGATGATGGTGTACAAATTTCATTTAGTTCCAGTTGGGGAGATGCCAGTTTAGACACAGCTGATTATTCTATTTCACAAGCGGCAGGAGGTACAGCTTGTGCTGCATGGACTGAAGTAGCATATGTTTCGGCAAATGATGATATCCAGTTTGAATGTGATACAGTGGGGGCTGCTGGTACTGGTGCCATAACAGTATCAATTACAGTAGATCTGGATAACCCTTCATCTGTAAATAGTTATGAATTTGCACTTTTTACTTATGATTTAGG
>DATDWK010000050.1:0-8521 GCA_035289685.1 Candidatus Dojkabacteria bacterium | reverse complement strand
AACTTCATTAACAATTTCCACCCTTCGGGTTATAGCAACATCCCTAATAGTACTACCAGCAGCCCAAAGTGTAAGTACTGCCAAGCTAAAATCTACAGGAATTTAGGAAAGATATCAGTTCCCTGCCGCTGGCGAGAGCCGTTAATATCCAGGTAATGCCTGGTACATTAAGTAGCGTGTACAGTAATTTATCGGAAGAATTAATAGGCTTGATTATTGGATTTTCTGAATTTTCTCCCATGTATTGCTTTTAAATTTAAACTTCAACAGATTCTGTTTTACTGGCCTGCCTGAAATGGGAATAATAATCAAACAGTCCGGCACCACTAAATACTAGTCCCCAAAAAGTAAATGCGGGATTAGATTCACCCAATGCCATTAAAAGTCCCCCAACTATATTAAAAAGCAGGGCCCGCTTTCCGGCAATTTCTAAAGCAGAATTTGTAGGACTATCTGGTGTTCTAAATAAAAAATTTCTCATTAATTAATTAATTTTAAAACTTGGTGGAGATGGCGGGAATCGAACCCGCGTCCAGAAAACTCAATAACTGCAGTGTACAAGCTTAGCTAGTTTGAGTTTAAGACAGTGCAAATAAAAACTAACAAAAACCTGCACTGCCTAATTTACTGCTTGCTTCGCTCCCCTTGGTAAATTAACAAAGAAAGTCTGCATCCGGACTGTGTTTCTCCTGCTAATCCCCATCCGGAGAAGCATTAACAGAAGGCAGCTATCCCTTGTGGGGAAAAACTGCAACTTTACTGCTTAGGCAAGGGCAAGATTCAGTGCTGGTGCAGAGAAAAATGCCTTGACACTAGCAACAAAGTCTTGAATTTTGTTTTTGACGCTTTTAAAAGCGACGGTGACAAAATCACCGGACTCCTTGCTTTTTAACGCAGGCAAAGAATAAAGACTGCGGCTTGCCGCAAATTACCGATATTTCCTGTCGAAGCCGATCATCCCCCGCAAGTTAACCAGTTACCTGAACTTAAATAACACAACTTTAGTCAAATAAAGTAACACTGATTCCCTTACGGGGATTGGCCTGCCCGATGTCAGGCACGGCGACAGTGTTGTAAAAGATCTATAATATTATATCACATTATAGGCTGAAATTGTTTAATACTCACTATAAATTCTTCAATTTTTCAAAAAACTCTTACTTGACTTTCTCTTAATCCTAAAATCTAACATAATCTACTAATGTTATCTTGACATTGTCAAGTTATTATTCTAAAATTGATCTAACATTAAATATTATAATATGACTAACAACAAAAGCAGTCTTCAAGTAGCCATAACCAAGGATCTTGAAACAAAAAGTAAACAAGTTGCTAAAAAATATGGTTTTAATAGCGTTCCAGAAATGGTAAGGTCGATTCTTATTGGTATCACGAGTAATAACCAAGGTCTAACTCCATTTTCCCATCTAAGTCCTGAACGTGAAGCCATTTATACCCAAGCTATCAAACAAGCAAAAAAAGATTATCAAACAGGTAAAGCAAAAATCTTTACAGACGTTGATGAAATGATAGCTGACATTGAATCCGAAAAGTTCTAATGTACAAACCAATCCAATACTCTACCTTATTTGCTAAACACTATCGTAAACAAATTACTCCTTATACCAAAATAAATAAACAAGTAATTAGACGTATCAAGCAATTTTTAACTGACCCCAAATTAGTAAAAGACCCTACCTTAGTTGGCGCAAAGTTGGGTTTAAGATTATTTTCTGTAAGTGGAGATATTAGAATTGTATATCAAGATCTAGGCGACCGTTATTTTTTTCTTGATATTGGGACGCATAATCAGGTTTACTAAAATGAATACTGATAATATCAGGTGTCAGCAACAGGTTCAGCTGCAGCTTGTAATTTTCCGGTATCCACTCCCAACCAGTCGAGAGCGAGATGTCCAAGCAGTGCTTGGGTTACCGTCTCCGTTTGCTTTCCTTGTACTACAACATCTCCAAACGGGTATATTCTTATAGGAAGACTTTCAAATATTGCTGGAATACCCCCGCTGATACCGGTAGCTTCAGCAAGTTCTTCGCGTATTTGAATAAGCCCGGCGGTACCGCCATCTAATAAGGTCATTGAACTTCTGGTCTCTCTTGTAGTGCGGTACCCGCCAGCTGTAGCCGCAGTTAAAGCTTCTTCAGCAGTTTCATGGCCGTCCTCAAATACTTCCAAAACATAGGCATCAACTATTGTTGTTCCATTTCCCTTTTTAGCATCAGTATAGTACTCGGTCAATAATAAAGGATGCCATTTCTCACCTACCCTTGTTGCACCTGGAGCGGCAAATCCGCTTCTTGTTGCTGCTTCCAAACCGGGAGCTCTTGGATCTACAACTTGAGCAGCGGCACTTAATGCTCTAGTTTCTGCATATTTTCTGCCCATAGCTCTATATACTGCTGGGCCCAGCCTGCTGGTGTCAATATTAATAACCTGTCCTGTTTCTAATGTCATTAGTTAAATAACTAAAAAATAAGTTAAGGAAATTATAACAGTGTTATCCTTTATATCTCAAGAGTTGATCTTCTTAAATAAATTCTCAGTTATTCTTCAAGGGATTTTCCTATTATGTAACCATAGCAGGTCATTACTTTTAAATATACTTTTTAATTTTACTTACTATGTCTAAACTCAATCCCCTTTTAGTCAGCGCCTTTGTTTTAGTTATAGTCGCAATCTTTTTTATTGCTTTTGTAGTCACTAATAATGCTTTACGGGCCAGCCTGGATTCCAGTTCAGCAGAAGTTTCCAAATTAAAAAACGAAGTCAAGGACCTAGCAAGTTTAATTGTCATTGAACAGGATATCGTAGGCATAAAGGGGGATCCCGGTCCAACCGGAGAAAAGGGAGAGCCTGGTGAAAAGGGGGAAACGGGTGCACAGGGTGTACAAGGCCCGCAGGGTCCTCAAGGGGTACAGGGAGCCAAAGGTGACAAGGGAGATCAGGGAGTTGCAGGCATGAGCGGTTATGAAGTAGTCTGGGGTGCTACTGTTTCTATTCCCAACGACGGTACTAACCATAATGCTACTATTCAATGCCCGTCAGGCAAGAGACTGCTTTCAGTGCAGTGTAATTCAGCATATCTCAAGGCATTTGTCATCAGCAGCTATATTATCAAAGATTACCCCAACATGGGTGCCTGCAGCTGGAAAAATGAACAGTCAATCACTGACAGCGGATATGTAGTCGGTATTTGTGCCAACGTCAATTAACTTTAAAGTATTAAAATTAGATTATTTGTCGGGCTAGATCCTGATGCATAGAAATCCACCAGGGATCTTTTCCAAAACGGTCAGGCATATTTACACTCTTCACTACTCCAAAATCATCAGCAATTTGCGTTGTTGAGAGGCTGGTAAATCGAGGTACCTCTAAATAGTTAATACCTAATACCTCCGACCAGCGCTTACGTAAATCAGCAATCGGGTCTAAAGCACTCCAAAAATGCCAGACCCACGGTGCAACATATTTATACCAAGCTGGATCTTCCAACATCATATCGGCCTTGATTCTTCTCAAGTCACTTTCTGTAAGTTCCCTATCTAAATTTCCCCTGGGGATAAGGCCTATGGGCAAGTAGTATCGCGTTCTACTCAATTTCTGCATCCAGATTTCAGGAATGCGGAACAATTGAGTTATAAAAGGATATTCAGAAAGTGTGCCAACCCTTACTGATAAATCATTATAAGGCTTATTTTCTCCTTTATTTCTGCCAATTAAACTGTTTTCATCTACACCCGCAATGACTCCAAATCTGCCTTCTCTATTTAAACCTATTCCCAAGTCTCTTAAGTATAAGGCAATATATCTAAAAAAGTTAAAATGCCCTCCATGTATAAGATCCCAACAACCGCCTACAATACCAATTGGCACTCGAGCACGGGCTGCATCTTCCAAACAACCATATAAGGCATCGGAAATTGAAGTATATTTTAATGGGACTTCCGCTGATTGAGCCCGTTGTACTGACCAAGGCAAAGCAAAATATAATCCCTTTTCAGTTATTAATTTCAATTCGTCGGGATAAAGCAACTGCTTGGGCACTCCTCTGAAATTTACCACCTGGTTTGCTTTTAATATTCCAGCTAACTGACCCGATTCACTACCCGGGATCGGTTTACTGGCAGAAAAGTGTGTTGCCATATAGAGCATATCTGCCAATAAAAACCTTGCCATTCCCAAATATTCCGGATTGCGTAAACGTTCCGGGTCAAACTCCAGCCTTTCCCAGCCCTGGCCAAGCACAGAAAAGAGCTCATGAGCCATCAAATTGAATCGTTGAACATGATCTAAACCTAAACTATCTGCGGGATAATTGAATTGTTCCTCTGCCAATATATTTTTATTAAGAAACAAGTATGAGCAGATACTAAATCATACCATATTAATTATTTACATTAAGTACAATGCTCTAAATTAAAAAAAATATTTCGCATCAATGTGCGTTTTATTTTTTACAAATTACCCAGACTCTATATGGATACCATACCGACGGTGGACTTACTCCTTCTTTTGTGATTTGGGCATCGTGTTCAACGGCAAAATCAGTTAAAACTCTCATAAAGGGATGTACTTTTGCATCTCCCAGGTAGTTTTTGCCGAATACCTGAACAGTAAAGGTTTCTTCACCAGACTTTCTGGCTCTGCCCGTCTCGGTGCTGGAATTAATTATCACTGCTCCATTAATATGCAATCCGGCAAACACGCAGTAATGCCCGCCGGGTTCCTCCAGCTGCGGATCCTGCTGATACTCTTCTTCTGTGTAGCTTTCCATAATGGCGCAGAGCGCAATCCCTTTTATTTTCATACAGCTATGGTAAAGATCCTGCACCGAAACAACTTCTTTTTCCACAGCCTGCAAACCGAATTTAGCCACAACTTTTGGTGTAATGGATCCATCCATACCCTCATTTTCATCAAAGCCGAATTCGCCTGTCAATAACTTATGCAGTTCCCGGAATTTGAAATCCTTTTTAACTGCTTTAGTCATCTGAAGTAGATGAAAAAGCGCCGCAGGTCCGCAGTTGTCTGCGAATAACATTCCCGGTTCCATTACACTTTGCGGCAGTTGCAAATGCGGCATAATCACTTTTTCTGCCGCTGCCCTCGAAAGATATTTTATATCGCTGGCTTTTAAAATGTACCTGCTGAAAGGCACAAAATCATTCTCCAGCTTTGGGGGAATTTTCTCCTGGGCTATAAGTTTTTGAAGATAACTGCTCATTTGCCAAATTTGTAATTAATTTACAATCTTAGCACAGGATTCTTTAGTTTTATAATAGCTGTTTTAAGATCTTTTAAGATATAATCACATATAGTTTAGCGAGTTTTATGAACATTATTAAAAGACTGGCGACTTTTCTCCAGCTAATCAGGGTGAAGCAGTATACCAAAAACCTGCTGTTATTTGCTCCGGCATTTTTCGGCGCGAAATTGTTCAGCATTAGCGGATTTGCGAATCTTCTGCTGGCTTTCATCAGCTTTTCCTTAGTTGCCAGCACCCTTTACATAATTAACGACCTGCGCGACCTCAAAGATGACAAAAAGCATCCTGAAAAGAACTCCCGTCCGCTGGCATCCGGAAAAGTGAAAAAGACAGTAGCCCAAAGGCTGCTGCTGCTGCTTTTGTTTTTAGGATTGCTGGCAGGTTTGCCGCTGGGTGTTGAATTTCTGGCATTTTTAACAAGCTATATTATTTTGATGCTGGCCTACTCCTGGAAACTGAAGCAATTTGCAGTGGTTGATGTTTTTATTATTGCCCTGGGATTTGTGATTAGAATCCTGGCAGGAGGTGTTGTATCCCAGGTTTGGGTTTCCCACTGGCTTGTGATTACAACTTTTCTGCTGGCCCTGTTCCTGGCACTGGTAAAGCGGAAAGCCGATCTGCGCCTTTACACGGAAAGCAACACCGAAAAACCGCTGCATTTTTCCGGCTATAATAAAAGTTTTTTGGATATAAGTATCATCATTTCTGCAACGGTAACGGTGGTAACATATTTGATGTATACCTTTTCTCCGGAGATTATTGAACAATTTCACAGTCAGTATCTTTATGCAACAGGTATTTTCGTTCTTTTTGGTATCCTGCGCTATCTGCAGCTGGCATTTGTTTACCGCCAGGACAATAACCCCAGCGATGTCTTACTTAAAGACCGCTTATTGCAGTTAACGCTGATTCTCTGGGTAATAACCTTTGCCGTGATTATTTATTAAGGACTGTTTAAAGTTGCGTCTTGGGCATTAAACTACCTGCTACAGACAAAGCTGTATCAAATCTTACAATATTTCTGGCGATCATTGATTTTGTAAATCTGGGTACTGTTCTTGGATGTTCATACCGTGTTCTGCTCTGGGTTATTAAATTGGGTGTCCTTTCTAACTCCCTTGCAGCATGCTGAATACCAAGATTTAAACAGCGCTGGGTTCCCTCAAAATCTTCCTGTAACCTACTGCCCTGAGTAAATGCTAAACAGCTGCCTGCTGCTCTAAGCAAATCATCTTTTAACTCGGATACGTTTTCAGGTTTTCTGCTATCTGAAAAAAAGGCAACCCAATCATTATAATCTACTTGCTTACCAACAAAATTTTCAACATATTTTTGGAATTTGCAAAACTCAACATAATAATCTATCAAAAATTCTATTGCTATTGCACAAACTGCAGCAGGAAATAAATCTGGATTGCCTGTATACGCAGGCAGTTCTGGTGAGGTTTTCCAAGATGCAGGTATTAATCCGGCAAAAGGATTATTATACAGTTCCATGCAAATTAATTTAATGGAAAAAACAAACAATTATAGGATATACGTAGGTATTTAAGCAATATATTACCTCGACAAGAAGCTTACGCTGATAAAATAACTTTTCCTTATAACTAATTTAAAAAATCTCCTGTAAATCATTCAAATTATTAATCTTTTTCCAGGCATATTTTTCAACTTTGGAGCCTTTGAAGGTCACGCCTTTGCCGGTTTTTCTAAAAAGTTCTATATCGCTCAGGCCATCCCCAACGCAGGCACATTCTTTTAAAGAAATTTTTAATTTCCGGCAAATTTTCTTGAGGTGTTTTAACTTAGCCGGACCTTCATCGTTCTCTACTTTAATATCCTGAAGTGCTCTTTTTTTATCAAATACCAAAGAATTATTTGCATGATAGTACTTGATGCCAAGTTCCTGCGCCACTTTCCTGACCAGGCTGTCGATGGAACCGGAAATGACCGCCAGGATATATCCTTTGCTTTGCAGATATTTGACGGCTTTCCTGGCACCCGGCAAAAAATGGTAGTTGAAAATAATCTTTTCCATCCTGTCCCTGGTAGGATTGGCATATTTTTTATAACGGTCAACAATAGTTCTCTGCCACTCCAGATAAGTAATTTCTTTATTCCGGTACTGCCGGAACAGGCGCTGGTCCTCCTCAAGTGGAATGCCCAGAGCCAGATTCAGATCCTTCCAGGTATTTTCCTTGATGAGAGTCTCATTGAGGTCAAAAGTGATCAGTTTAATTTTTTGCATTAAAGCTCTGGATAAGAATTTCTAGTTTCTTAATCATATCAGCTGTATCAAGGTATTCGATAAATTTATTACTGATCGTTTTCAAAGAAGAGGAAACCTTGCTACCTTTTTTATAAAAACAGGCTATGGGAACTTTATAAATACTAAACCAGTCCAGCTCTATCCCCTGCCCTGTGGAAGGATATGACACTTCGGCAAGAATCAGGTCAAATTTAGGTAAATTATCTTTAACCAGATAAGGTTCTCCAGAGTTTTCGTGGGGCAGAATAATTTCGTGCTGCTTATTTAATACCAATTTCCGAATAGGTTGATAGAGTTCGCCTTTAAAATCAAAGCCCGATGAATGGGAAATATAGATTTTCATCCTGGTTTTTTATCAATTAAAATAAACGCATCCGCCCGGGAACGAAAGAAATTTGCAGACCGTGTGGTATAAAGCTGATAATTATTCGTTCTGATTCTGGTATCCTCATCTCTTGTTTTTAAAGGCAACCTTAAAACCTCTCTTGTATCAGAGTCAATATGGATATTTATTCCACCATTAAGATATTCTACACCCAATAATCTCCAGGATTTACCCTGATAACGATTACTTATCGCATTGGCTACCTGGACAATTAAATTTGCATTTGTATAATTTAAACATTGTAAAAAAAATAATTTTTGTTCACCTGACGGCAACTCTATTAGTCCAATAGCATTATAGGTATTCAGATTAGGAAAAGCTCTAACAAAACTTGCTGCAGTAGTATTGTCAATGTACCAGTTGCCTTGAAGCAGATAAGAATTTTCCGGCATCCCTGCTGCTCCCTTAACCATAGCTTGTAAACCATTATAATCAACTATACTGACTTCACCGGAATCACTTAATAAAATACCTCCAATATATTGTTGCTGATCTTGTGAAATAACTGCAAAATCATTCAAAATATTTTTAGTCCCGCCTGCAAATCTCAAAATGCCTCTATCACTTAACCGCTTTACTTCGT
>DATDWK010000049.1:0-4698 GCA_035289685.1 Candidatus Dojkabacteria bacterium | reverse complement strand
AAAAGCTTTTACTCTGCCATGATATTTACTGGCACCGCGGTCAAATCGTACCTGGGCTATCTGCTTTTTCATGGCTTTTTGTGCCAAAGTTAAACCAACTTCATATGCCTGTGCAGTTTTGTTAGTTAATCCTTTTTCTGTTTTGCTTTTTATTTTACTTTCACCAGCAGCTTTTGCAATACTTGAGGCACTCACCAGTGTTCTTCCTGCTTCGTCATTAATAATTTGTGCATAAATATTTTTATTAGATCGATATACGGTCAATCTCGGTCTTAAGGCATCTCCTTTGACCTTAATCCTTACACTTTTCTTTCTTTTTGTTCTTTTAATTAAATTTAAATTTTTCATTGTTGTTTTATTATATTTCAGATCATGTCTGCCAAGTTAAATTACTTTGTAGTAACAGCAGCAGCTTTACCCGCTTTTCTGCGCACATATTCTCCAAGATATCTGATTCCCTTGCCTTTATAAGGTTCAGGTTTTCTTAACTGTCTGATTTCAGCGGCAACCTGGCCAACCAGTTGCTTATCTGCACCGGTAACAGTAATTAGATTCTCTTCAAGCATTTTTATAGAAATGCCTTCAGGCGGTTTATAAGTTATTTTATGACTAAATCCTAAATTTAAATCAATATTAGCACCACTTTGAAAACCACGGTAACCCACACCCTGGATTTCCAATTTTTTTTCAAATCCTTCAATAACGCCTGAAATCATATTGGCAAGCAAGCTGCGGTACAATCCGTGCAATGCCTTTAATTTTGTAGTTTCTGCAGTACGGGTTACTTTAATTTCACCATCAGTCACTTCAACATTGATACCTTTGCGAATCGGTATATGTAGTTTTCCCAGCGGTCCGGAAACATTGATAACCTTATAGCCAAAACTGCCGCCTTCTTCCACAACAACTTGAATTTTTTCTTTATCATATGGAATTGTTTTTTTACCAATTTTCGACATTTCTTATAATAATTGTTAATTTTTACCAGATTTCACAAAGGTATTCACCGCCCACCTTTTCAGCACGTGCTTCCCTGCCGGTCAATATCCCTTTGGAAGTAGAAAAGACACTTATCCCTAGACCGTTTAGAACTTTCGGTATCTCCTGGTAACTTTTATAAATACGTAAACCCGGCTTGGAAATTCTTTTCAAATGACTAATTACGGGTTTTTTATTTAGATATTTTAATTTAGCAACAAGTCTTTTTTGCACTTTACCTTTCGTCGCAACCGGAATTTCAATTTCCCGGTAACTGTCAATAAATCCCTCCTGTTTAAATATATCCAGAATTGCTTTTACAGTTGCCGTAGACAACAATTCAACCTCTGTATGGGCACGAATAACTGCATTTCTTATTCTTGTTAAAGTATCTGCTAAAACATCATTTGTCATTTTTTAAATCAAACAATTTAATATTTTTTTACCAGGACGATTTACTTAACCCAGGAATATCACCACTATGCGCCTTATTACGCAAACAAATCCTGCACATTTTAAACATACGGTAATATGCCCTTCTACGGCCGCAGATAATACAGCGGTTTACCACACGTGTGCTGTATTTTGAGTGCTGCTTTAATTTTTTAGTCTTTGCTTCCTGGGCGTCTGTCGACATTAAATTACCTTAAATAATACAAAATAAATTTAATTAAACATGTTTTTTTTGAAAAGGCATACCCAACATTTCCAATAAAGCTTCTGCCTGAACATCATTTCCGGCAGTAGTGCATATTATAACCTGTAAACCTTCAAGTTTGCTAACTTTTGTGGCATCAACCTCCGGAAATACAGTATGCTCTTTGATGCCTAGGGCATAATTACCCCTGCCGTCAAAAGATTTTCTGGAAATACCCCGGAAATCTTTGATACGAGGTAGTACAATTGAAATTAACCGGTCCAAAAAATACCACATCATATTACCCCTTAAGGTCACTTTTACACCAATGGGCATATTTTCTTTAATTTTAAAATTAGAAATGGCTTTTTTCACCTTAGTAATAATCGGTTTTTGTCCTGTTAGCAATGCCACGTCTCTGACCATTTCCTCGAGTACATTTTTATTTTCCTTGGCTTCTCCTAAACCTGAATTGACAATAATTTTATTAACACTTGGCACTGCCATGATATTTTTAATTTTGAACTCATTTTGCAGGGACGGCTTCACTTCTTCAAAATATTTAATTTTTAATCTCGGTACATTTTTCATATTTCTTTTTTTTATTTAAGTTTTGTCTGATATTTTTTAGTCACTCTAATTTTTTTCTCCTGTTTGTCTTTGTTTTTTGATAATTCAAAACCGACTCTTACAGGTTTATTCTTTACAGGATCAAGCAATTGCACGTTTGATATATGAATTGGAGCTTCCAGTTCTATAATTCCACCCTTTTTATCTTTAGCTTGATTCTTTTTTTCATGCTTTTTTACGATATTCACACCGGTAACCACAACCCTGTTAGACTTGCGTAATATAAATGTAACAGCTCCAACTTTGCCTTTGTCTTTTCCTGTGATAATTTTAACCTGGTCTCCTTTATGAATTTTCATAATTTATAATACTTCGGCTGCTAAACTAACAATTTTATTAAAACCTTTTTCTTTTAACTCCCTGGCAACCGGACCGAATATTCTGGAAGACAGGAGTTCTTTTTTTTCCTTTTCAATCAATACCGCGGCATTATCATCAAACCTTAAATATGATCCGTCTTTCCTACGGATTTCCTTTTTAGTTCTAACAATAACAGCATGGACAACTTCTCCGTCTTTTATAGTGCTCTCAGGTAAGGCAGCAGTAACAGAAGCGCTGACAATTTCACCAATACTGCCGTACCTCTGGTGACGACCGCCCTTTTTTCTGCCCAATACCTGAATAACCATAATTTCCTTGGCACCGCTGTTATCGGTAATTTTTAATTTAGATAAAGACTGAATCATTATTTCCCGATTTTCTTAATAAAATAAAAACTTTTTCTTTTACTGACCGGCCTGCCTTCTTCTATAATTACCTTATCACCTACTTCCACATTTTTAACTGTACACTGAACTAAATAATACTTATGATGTTTGACAATCTTTTTATATAAGGGATCAGGATACTTTTGTTCCACCCTGACTTTAATAGTATTTGTTCCTTTGTCAGAAACCACTACTCCCTGTATTCTTTTTCTTATTTTATGCTGTGTATTTTCCATAAAAAAATTTTTAATTATTTAGTTATTTTTTTGTTTTTAATTGAATTTTCTTTTACTGCCTTTACACCTGTTTCCGTTTTTTTTACTACCTTAACTTTTTTAACTACCAGTTGATTTTCTTCTTCTGCAGGAGCATATTCCTGGGCATTTAATACCGTTTTTATTCTGGCTATTTCTTTGCGTAATTTTTTTAAGTCGGCAGTATTTTTTACCTGTCCTAATTTCAGATCAAATTCCAAAGTATTAAGCTCCAGCTGCTTTTCCTTGACTCTAGCCGACAACTTTTTATATGTCATTTTTCTAAAATCTCTTGCTTTCATGGTTTTAAAATTGCTCCTTGGTAATTACTTTTGCTAAAATCGGCAATTTTTGAGCAGCTTTTCTTAGAGCGGAATGGGCCACACTACTTGAAACACCGCTCAACTCAAAAATTATTCTACCCGGTTTGACAACAGCCACATATCCTTCTACGTCACCTTTGCCTTTACCCATGCTTACTTCAGCAGGTTTTTTAGTATAAGGACGGTCTGGAAAGATACGGATCCACAACTTACCCTTTCTTTTCATTTCTTTTACTATGGCTTTTCTGGCAGATTCCAGTTGTTTACTGGTAATCCAGTGACGTGTTAAAGACTTTAACGCAAATTCTCCCATGCTTATTTCAGCACCGCGAAATGCAAGACCGGGCATGGTCCCCCTAAAAGTTTTGCGATGTTTTGTTTTGCTCGGTCCTTCCATTTTTTAATCAAGTTCAGTTAACTTATTTTTTTCTCCTAAAAATACCCAGACTTTGATACCATGCTTGCCTGCATTGGGAACGTCGGCATCTAAATAGGAATAATCAAGGTCAGCCCTCAATGTCTGCAGTGGTACAGTACCCCACTGGAATTTTTCAGTTCTGGCTATTTCAGCTCCCTTAATACGTCCGCTGATCCAAATCCTTATTCCTTTTACCAGATTACTTTTTTTAGCATTTTCAATTTCCCTGAGTGCGGCATATTTAGGTACAATTCTGCGCACCAGCTGGTTTTTGATATTTTCTGCAATCAGATTAGCCATGGATTCCGGATGTTTAACCTCAAATATTTTTAATTCCACATCACCTTTAATTTTATGTTTCAACTGCTTTTTCAGGTCTTCTATGCCGGCACCTCCTCTGCCGATAACCACACCGGGTCTGGCAACTCTCACTTCAATCAAAACTTTATTCATGGATCTTTTAATCTTTATGGAATCTACACCGGCATTTTGCAATTTCTGGTGGATAAACTCTTTTACCAGTAAATCCTCGTGTAAAAGATCGCCGAACTGATTTTTATCCGGTGTGAACCAGATGGAACTCCAGCCCTTATTAACTCCTAGTCTGTATGCATTCGGGTGTATTTTATGTCCCATAATTATTATTTTTCACTTTTTAAATTAATTTTTTTAGATGGTTTCTTTTTAACTTCAGTTGCTTTTAGTGCTTTTACCGGTTCTACTGGTTTTTCCGCAAGTTTGTCTGTTGCTT
>DATDWK010000048.1:0-3170 GCA_035289685.1 Candidatus Dojkabacteria bacterium | reverse complement strand
GCTGCTGCCAGGTTTCTGTTCCCACTTCATTGGCACTAGCTACCGCTTGAATTTCACCGCTGCCGTCGCGGATCTGCAAAAACATTATTTTCCCCGATGAACGGATATTAAAAACCCATCCGTTGACTGTTATTTCTTTATTTACATAGCTGCCCAGATCTTTTAAAAGAATTGCCGGATCCAAATCACTGGCGGAGTTTATTCTGGGTAAATATTTTTCTGCCAATTTAATTGCCTGGACGTCTGTTTTAATATTTTCCTTCATGAAGTTAACATAAATTTAATTTAAAAATTACTTTTCCTGGGTTTAATTATAAATTCAAGCGCTTTTTTAGTCCAATTTAAGAAAAAATTAAAGTTTTTTTGTTATGAAGTTTAAAGTAGTTCGTTCATATAATATTGCCTTAAAAATCGAAGTTAAAGGCATTTAAAACTTACTTTATTGAATATTTTGTGCTTTAATATATAGTTGTTAAAGCACTATTTTTTATTATTATCTTAAAATTCAATTATGGAACAGGAGCTTAAAATCGAAATAATCGGCCGGGTGCAGGGTGTCAATTTCCGAAGAAGCATAGAAAATTTTGCCAAGAGTCTTAATCTTAAAGGGTATGTTAAAAACCTGACAGACGGAAGTGTTTATGTACTTGCCCAAGGCACTCAGGAAAGACTGGAAGAATTTCTTTCCTGGTGTCAAAAAGGTACTTTTTTGACGAAAATCCGCAGTATGCTCTATGAGTGGCGTAATCCAGAACAGAAATTTAAAAACTTCAAAATTATCAAAGACAAATCATTTATCCAGGACCAGCTGCAAAGTTTTATTAATTTGGGTAAAGAAGTATTAAAATACGATAAAATCAGCAACGTTCCGAACCACGTAGTGATAATTCCTGACGGCAACCGCAGGTGGGCAAGGGAAAAGGGCTGGAAAGCCTATGTCGGCCATAAATTTGGCGGTGATTTTCAGCGTTTGCTGACAATTTTCGAACAAAGCAAGAATCTGGGTATCAGATATTTAACTTTCTGGGCAATGTCTACGGAAAACTGGGATCGGGAAGCTTTGGAATTAAAGCTGATTTTTAAGTTAATTGAAAGCATTCTGCAAAAAAGCGAAAAAGTTTTTCAGGAAAATGAGATCCGATTCAGGCACTTCGGCCGCCTGGACCGCTTGCCTAAGAGACTTGTTGAAAAAATTAAGGAATTGGAAGAAAGAACTGCCAAGTATTCAAAACTCTATTTACAACTCTGCTTGGATTACGGCGGCAGGGATGAAATTGTCAGGGCTGTAAATAAAATGCTGCAGTCAGGGGTGAAAAAAATTAATGAAAAGACTTTTAAAAACTATCTGGATTCGGCGGGATTGCCTGACCCGGATCTGATTATCCGTACTTCCGGAGAAAAAAGGACCAGCGGTATTATGCCTTTCCAGGGCGTTTACGCAGAACTTTATTTTACCAATGTTTATTTCCCGGATTTTGATGCAGAACAATTTTATACAGCTGTTTTAGATTATTCAAAACGCACCAGAAGATTTGGCGGTACACCGGAAATTGACCTGAAAAATGTGAATGTTCAAGAGCTGGCGGTTCCCGAAAGTCAGTAATTAAAGAATTTGTGAAATAACTGATTTGACAACCTTTTCCAAGACTTGTAATTCCTCCGAGGTAAAATTTTCCAAAACATAGGCAACTCCCCCGATTTCTTTACTGGTACGATTCTCAATACCTAAACGCAAATTATAAAAATTTTTAGTATTTAATGTATCGGTTACAGAATTTACTCCATTATGTCCTTTGGGAGTTTTCCCCTGCTGCAGTTTAAATGTACCCAGGGGTATGTCTAAATCGTCAAACACTAATACCATTGCATTTATTGGTAAATTTGTATATTTATAAAATTCTTTTACGGCAAGACCTGAACTATTCATCATAGTTAAGGGTTTTAAAAGGAATATCTGGTCTTGCTGTGATTTTACCAACTCATATTGTTTTTTTTGGGTATAAATAAGTTCTTTATTAAGCCTTTGCAGTTCTTTAATAAAGTAATCCAGAAAAAGAAATCCGGAATTATGCCTGTTGGAAGTATAGCTGCCGTCTGTATTCCCCAAACCAACTATGATAAGTGGTCGGGTGTTTTTTAGGTCGGAAGCTTGCATTAAATAGGTTAGTAAGTGAAGAGTAAAATTTTATGCAGAAACTGGTTCAGGTAAAATATCAATATATTTTTGCCCGGAATGTTTACCTGTCATATTACGGAATCTTACCACTCCTTTTTTACCGGCAAAAATGGTAAAATCCTTGCCTATTTTGGCATTTTTCCCGGGATGGTATACAGTACCTTTTTGTCTGACTATAATGGTTCCGGTATTGACACTCTGGCCTCCAGCCCTTTTTAAACCCAGCCTTCGTCCAGGTCTATTTACATGGCGGTTTACTCCGCCCTGTTGTTTTGTATGTGCCATTTCAAAATTTATAAGATCTTACTAATTTTAATTTTAGTGGTCAAAGGTCTATGACCTATGGTTTTTCGGTAGCGGGATTTGGCTTTGAAAATTCTTGTGGTTACCTTTTTTCCTTTTTGCTGTGCAATGATTTCCGCCTGAACCCGGGCATTTTTTACCAGGGGTTTCCCGACCTGAATTTTATCTGCATCTGCAGTTAGCAGGACATCAAAATTTACCGGATCTCCGGTTGCTCCTGATATTTTTTTGATTTCATATGTGCTGTTTTCGTTTACTACTAACTGGTCATTTTTTATCCTGACCACAGCAAATTTTTGAAAATTTTTCATTTAATAGTGGACTAAAGAATATTATTAAGTAAGTTGCAAACTACGAGATCTTAGCATTAAATTGTCGGCTATGTCAATTGATTTCCTGCTACTGCCAATTGATTGCACTATTCCTAACCCGATTAAAGTCATTAAAGTAGCACTGCCTCCGTAGCTCATTAAAGGCAAGGGTATACCTGTTACCGGAAATTTCCCCAGATTCATTCCGATATTAATAAAAATGTGAATTAGTAAAAGAACAGCAATACCCAGTGCGGTAAATTTACCAAAGTTATTGGTGCAATGCATACCGATCCGGATAATTCGTAAAATCAGCACGGCATAAAGCAAGAGAATTATACCGGCGCCGATAAAACCTAATTGTTCACTTAAAGCGGCAA
>DATDWK010000047.1:0-6115 GCA_035289685.1 Candidatus Dojkabacteria bacterium | reverse complement strand
CTTTGGGAAGTTTAAATAATTTCTTTGCCCTGGCAATTGCCAGAGTTTCTAGTTCATCAACAATTTCATTGCCTTCGTAATATCTTTTGCCGATATTGCCTTCGGAATATTTGTGCATAAACACTGATCCTATTGCTTCTCTCACAGCTTTGGAAAAAAAGTTTTCGGATGGGATCATGGAAAGTTTATCCTGCTGGCGTTTCTCCTCTTTTTTAATCAAGGAATAAACTTGCCTGTCGCTTTTAATTAGGCTTTGATTCTTCATTCGGGAATTTCTTAATAATTAATATTTATGTAAACTAAAGTACAGCTGTATAATATCCTTTGAGATTTAAATTCCAGGAAAAATGGAGTTTATGCAAAATATATAAATATTCTATAATTATTTCTTTTAAACATCAGTATTAAAAATCAGGATTATACCTTTATGTTACAGCTAAATTAGTTATTGTCAAATTAAAGAAATGGCGAAAAAAAGAAAAAATTGCCAGAACAGTGTAATATTAGTTTCTGCCGAAATGTTTTAAAAGTTATGTCGCTGGAAGACTTGAATTAATTAAAATGCAAGAAAAAACATCTACAAAATTAAAAACTACGGGAATAATTGGCGGAGGTATGCTGGGATTGGCATTAGCCTATTATCTTGCCAAACGGGGAAATAAAGTTGCAGTAATTGAAAAAAATAAAGAATTGGGCGGCCTGGCTGCGGGATTTAAAATAGCCGGGACCAGCCTGGAAAGATATTATCATCACTGGTTTAAAAGCGACACTCATATTCAGGAACTGTTAGAAGAGCTGGGGATAATTGAAAAATTGGAATGGCATGCCAGCAAAATGGGAATTTTCAGCAACGGCAAATTATATGATTTTTCCACAGCATTTGACGTTATCAAGTTTCCGCCTTTAGGTTTATTTGACCGTTTCAGCCTGGGAATTATTTCATTTTTTTTGCAAAAGATAAAAAGTTACCAGAGGTTTGAAAATATTACTGCAATCGCCTGGTGCCGGAGATACTTTGGAAAAAGTGTAACAGAAGTTATTTGGAAGCCTCTGCTTCAAGGTAAATTCGGTAAAATTTATGATCAGATCAGCATGAGCTGGCTCTGGGCAAGAATTTTTGACCGTTCCAGCTCCCGTCCCCAACCTTGGAGTCGTGAATATCTGGGTTATCCTATCGGGGGATTTCAGCTTGTTGTTGATACTCTGGTTGCTGCTTGTAAACGAATGGGTGTTGAATTTCTTACTGACACGGAAATTATCAATTATAATTATAAAAAGTCACAAGGATTTAAACACGAGCTGAGAGTTTCCAGAAACGGAAGCAAGGAACAATTAGTTTTTGACCAGGTTATAGCTACAGTTCCTGCACCGGTTTTTATTAAAATTTTCCAACCCAAGGGCAGAACTTTGGAGGCGTTGAAAAAGATAAAATATCTTGGGGCAATCTGTATGATTCTGGTAATTAAGCAGAAATTCATGCCTTATTACTGGTTAAGTATTGCCGATGCCGATGCGCCTATGATTGCTGTGATTGAGCATACCAATTATATTTCCGGCAGCAGGTACCAGAATAAACATCTTATGTATGTTGCAAAGTATCTGGACCAGGAGGATCCTTTTTTCAGAAAAAGCGATCGGGAGTTAACAAATTTTTACTATAATTATCTACAGAAAATTAATCCTAAATTTTCACCTGACTGGGTGGAGGAAAAAAATATTTTCAGAACTGCCTTTGCACAGCACCAGGTTCCCAAGGGCTATCAGCCGCCGGCTTATCAGACTGACAAGCTGGGCCTGTACTTTGCCAATTTTGCCCAAGTATATCCCCACGACCGCGGTACAAATTATGCTGTTGCTCAAGCACAGGAATTGGTTAATATATTAAAATAATATTTTGATAATTAAAATTATATGGATCTGAAGATTTTTTTAATCTGGTATTTGAGCTTTTTCCTTTTAGGAATTATCGGTTTACCCGTCACTTTTAAATTATTTCCTAAGTGGAAAGACCACGGCTACGGTTTTGCCAAATTTGTCGGATTGTTTATTGTAGCAATGCCTGTTTGGCTGCTGGCTTCTTTAAAAATTTTTCCCTTTACGCAGACACTTATGTGGGTTTGGTTTTTCCTCGTGGGAATTGTCATGGTTTCTTTATATATCAAGTGGAAAGTCAGCTTTAACAGATATATTTTTTTCCAGGAACTGTTATTTTTATTTTTCCTGCTGATTTGGACTTTTATCAGGTCAGGAAATTCACAAATAGAAGGCACGGAAAAGTTTATGAACCTGGCATTTATGAATTCCATTAACCGCAGCGATTTTTTTCCACCCAATGACCCCTGGATGGCTGGAAAAACCATAAATTATTATTATCTGGGACATTATCTTTTTGCAGCTGTTGCTAAACTCACGGCAATAAAAATGAGTTACGTTTATAATTTTGCTTTGGTTACCATTATTGCACATGCTTTTATCAGCTTAAACAGCATTTTTTTGGCTTTATTGAACGGCAAATATAAGTTGTTGGCAATAATTATCGGGTTGATGGGTTCGCTCTGGATTTGTTTTGGAGGCAATATGCATTACGCAGGCGCCTGGGCTGGGTTACCCTTAAAAAAAGTAGAATGCGTAGCAGGAGATACCGGTTGTACCGGTCCCAAATATGAAAGTTACTGGAAAGACGGCCAGTTTAATTATTGGTTTCCGGACGGGACCAGAATTATCCCCAATACCATTAATGAATTTCCAGCTTACAGCATAGTTTTGGGAGACGTTCACGGCCATTATCTGGGTTTTCCTTTTTTAATAATCGCCCTGGCATTGGCAGTCAGCAGTACTGTTTTTCTTATCTACAGTAAACAGCGGGTATACTTTAATCTAGTTATTTCTCCATTGATTGTGGCACTATATGGAATAAATACTTGGGATTTCATTACCATTAATTTCATATTCTTTTTAATACATTGTTATCAGCTCTCCAATCTGAGAAAGCATTTTAAATATAAGCTAAAAATGCTTGCGATCCAGGAACTTTCATTGCTTTTACCCGGAGTTTTATTTTTTCTACCATATTTATTAAACTTTAAACCTCCGGTTGCCGGAGTCTCTATTGCTGCCAGCAGTGCCGGCGGCGAAGTTATAGATACCTTTAAAAATTTTTATGAAAACCTGCCTTTTGGTTTTGTTCCTTTGAATATTAAAAGCGATATTGTACCTTGGTTAATTATGTGGGCTATGTTTCTGGTAATAACAATATTTTTCATAATTAATCTTAAATTAAATAAAATAAAAGTAAACCGTTCGGTCAAAATTACTGTATTTCTGACATTGTGCGCATTTTTTCTGATTACATTGGTGGAATTTGTGTTTTTAAAAGATATTTTTAACAAGGCAAATCCTCCTTATTTCCGAACCAATACAGTTTTTAAAATTTATTATCATGCCTGGGTAATTTGGGGTATTGCAGCTACCTGTGCCGCATTTTTTCTGGTAAAAAGTTTTCTGCAGAATCTAAGTAGTCAGGTTTCTAAATTATGGAAAATCTTCCAAATTTTCACCATGATAATTATTTTTATTTTCTGGTCCGGGTCATTAAGTTATATCTTTAAAGCTGTTAGGGATTTTTATCCCAATGTAATAGAAGAAGGTCAGTATTTTATCAGGACAAACCAGTTGCTGAATTTTTATTTGGGAAACCTTAATGATTCCGGTAATTCTGAAAATCTTATTAAATTCAATTTTGACGGCAATAATTATCTTAAAAGATTTCATGCCAGTGATTATTATGCCATAGAATGGCTGAATAAGAATATCCAGGGCCAGCATATAATACTGGAGGCAGTGGGGGATGCATATACCTACTTTGCGAGGGTTTCCACAAATACGGGTCTGACAACAGTGATGGGCTGGCCTTCTCATGAGTGGCAGTGGCGGGGTAGTGCGGATGATCCTTATAAAAGAAAAGGCGAAGTAGAAAAGATGTATACAACAACGGATTTTAATGAATTAACAACCCTGCTTAAAAATTATCAGGTTAAATATATTTTTGTCGGTGAAAAAGAACGGGAAGCCTATCTACAGCTGAATGAAAAATTTTTTACTTTGAACTTTGATAAGATTTACGAAGCAGACGATACCAGGATTTATAAAGTTGAGTTTCTAGATTAAAGGTTTGGTGTTTTCTGATATGCTGCTGCGTAGGCAGAATTGTTTATAAGCATTGCCACTCCTATAGGTCCAATTCCGTTGGGAACAGGACATAGCCAGCTCGCTTTGCCCGCAATTGTATCAGGATTGACGTCCCCGTAAATTTTTCCGTCTTCTTTGGTAAAACTGGCATCTATAACTATCGCCCCTTTTTTTACCATATCTGCTGTAATAAAATCAGCTTTGCCTGTAGCGGATACCAGAATATCAGCTTTGTTTGCCAATTCTGCTAAATTTCTGGTTTCAGAATGTGCAATAGTCACTGTATAGTTATAAAGTAACAATAAAGCAGCTAAAGGTTTTCCAATTAAGATAGATCGGTTGATTATTACCACATGTTTTTTTAATGTCTCAACAGTATCAAAATCGTGATCCAGTGCTCTTTCAATTCTATGAATAACTTCAGAAATAGCCCAGGTGGTTGCCGGTAATAGCCTTACATCTCCGTTCACCCATAATTTGCCTTGTGTTAAGGGATTTAAGCCGTCAACGTCTTTTTGAAGTGAAATTTGTTCAAATACTTTATTTTTTTTTGAAAGGTTGGGGACAGGTAATTGAATAACAATTCCATTTACCTTGTCATCTTGATTCAATTCAAGAACAAGCTTTGTCAGTTCTGCCTCACTGATTTGTGAAAATTTATGAACAGTTACTGCTACTCCTACTTTTTTTCCTGCTTCCTGCTTTTTTACCACATATGTTGCGCTGGCTTGATTTTCACCTACGAAAATGATATCCAGCCTGGGTGAAAGCTGTTGTTTGGCAATTCTGGTTTTTGCTTTTTGCAAAATTTCGTCAGCAATTTTTTTTCCGTCAATTATTTGCATTGGTTGCAACAAATACTATGTATTGATAAACTAAATGAGTTAATTAAGTTTAACCGCAAATTATACCAGATGGCAAGGAAAATTTTTATCAGGTTTGGCCCCGGAACTGTTTGGCAGCCGAAGTTTCGTAATAAGCTCCCGGAATTTACCCGATCAGGACTACTTTTATTCATAGAGAGGTTGAATAAATTAGCCTGGATTATTTTTTTTCTAAGCGCTTTTTCTGCACATTTACTTTATGGTACAGCAGATCTGGGAAGTACTGTCTGGATATACAGTTTTATGTTAATTTTGCTAGGCTTCCAGGTTGTCAAAAAAATTTTAGGAAAAGGGGATTACTTTCCCATAGTAGCTTATGATGCACAGTTTCTATTATTCACCACTTTTTCTGCCGTATCATTATTTTTTACCACTGTCAGCGCAACCAATAAAATTGTCAATATCTGGGGCGGAGCTGAACTGCGATATGTTTCCGGATTAAGTATTATTGCCTTCTGGTTTTTATATTATTTAACTGTGAGCAACTTTGCCTGGAAAAACGGTTTTCACTTTATAAAAAGATTATTAGCCGGATCGCTGTTAATTGCTGTGATAATTTCCGGATTCAGCGGTTCCGGTGTATATACCAGTCTGGCAACCATTTATATCATACTTTTCCCAGCCTGGTTGTGGTTGTCTCTAAGCTCAAATAAATATAAGTGGTTTTATTTGGTTAATATACTAATTTCCTTATTTTTCTGGAGGCAAGTGCTTTCGCCAGTAAATACCTTTATAGTCTGGATGACTTTACTGATTATGGCTTTATTAGTAGTTTTAAAATATAGAAAAAACTTAAAAAATTTGTTTGAGAATTTTGATAAAGATATTAATAAATTAATCGCCAGGAAAATGACGGTCAGTCAGACAGTTGTCAAAAATTCCCAGGTGATCTTTTTGGTCGTTGCTTTTTTAATAGGAATCATAGGTTTAGTCTGGCTGATCAGCATCCGTGCCCAGGGAATCTTTACGGATTTAGTTTTTGGCATTGATGTAGTCACTAAAGATTTAAATCTTTTACAGGCTCTACTTGGCAGGGGTTTGAT
>DATDWK010000046.1:0-6476 GCA_035289685.1 Candidatus Dojkabacteria bacterium | reverse complement strand
AAGCACAACCATAATGGCGTCAATCTGGTTGTTGGTAATTATAATTTCCAGAGACTTGCGGTACATCTCCGCAGAAGCATCTCCTAGCAAATCAATGGGATTGCTGATATTTATCTGGTTGGCAAAAATATGCTTGAATTTTTTCAGCAGCATTTCCGGAAGGGGAGGGACGATAAAACCGTTGTTTGACAAGTCATCAACTGCCTGAATGCCGATACCCCCCGCATTGGTAATAATTACCACACGGTTTCCAGAAAGCGGCGGCTGCCAGCTGAGAATTTTTGTCAGATTAAAAAGTTCCTCAATTGAACCAACCTGGATACAGCCCGCATCTTTTAAGGCAGCCGCAACCAAAAGCTCATCCTGCGCCAATGAGCCTGTATGTGACTGCATTGCCTGCCTGGTGACACTTGAGCGACCGGGTTTTAAAACCACAATTGGCTTTTTTAAGGATATTTTTTTTGCAAGTTCCAGAAACTCCTTGCCGTTGGAAAATTCCTCCAGATAAATTAAAATCACGTGAACCTTGGGATCCTTATAATAACTTGCCAGAAAATCATTTTCATTAAGGCCGATTTTATTTCCCAATGATACAAAGTGAGCCAGACCGACATTTTGATCACGCGCCCAATCTAAAAACGCTGTGCCTATGGCACCGGACTGGGATATTAAAGCAATTCCGTCCTTTAAGGGATCTGCATCTGAAAAAGTAACATTAAGTTTGGCAAAGGTATTGATATAACCTAAACAATTCGGACCCAGGATTTTGATATGATTTTTTTCGGCAATGTCCAATAATTCCTGTTCCAAAGCGCCTCCAGCGGCACCCGCCTCAGCAAAACCGGCAGTAATAATCACCACGTATTTGATACCTTTCTGGCCGCAGTCTGCCAGGACATCCTTGACAAATGCTGCAGGAATAACAACAACAGCCACGTCTATTGCTTTCTCAATATCCAAAACGCTTTCGTAACATGTTAAACCATTAATCCTGTCGGCATTGGGATTTACCGGATATAGCTCGCCTTGGTAGCCGCTTTGCTGGATTTTAGATAAAATAACATTGCCCACTTTTCCGGCAGTACGTGAAGCTCCGATAACGGCAATAGAGGAGGGGTTTAAAAGTTTGCGCAAATCTTCCATGCTGAGAATTCCGATTATGCTTTTATCTGAAATAAAGCAATTCCAGCTTACAATATTTCACTTTTGATTGCCAGTTTATGATTTTTTTCTTCCGGGCCAAATCACCTCGGAATAACCGGTGATCATGTTTAACTCGCGTGCCAAGACAAATAACCAGTCCGAAAGCCTGTTTAAATAATTCAGGGGTAAATTCCGGGTCAAAAAAGATGCTTCTGGGTTTATCTTTACTATTTGCCCTGTTTTTGGAAAAAAAGCTTCAACCACTGCGCGTTCCGCCCTGCGACACAGGCTTCTGGCATAAAAAATCTGGGTAGCAAAAATATGTCCGCCGGGAAGTATAAATTTCGTTAGTTTTGGCAGTTTCAGCTGTATTGAATCAATTTCATTTTCCAATGTTTTTATTTGCTTTTCAGAAATGGGTGAAATCTTTAATTTTTGCTGCAATGACCTGGCAGCAGCCAACTCTGCTCCCAACTGAAATAAGTCATTTTGAACTCTGGTCAATCTTTTCGAAATCTCTGCAAATTTTTTTAGATAATTTTCTTTAGAATGCAGCAGGGCAATAATAATTCCCAGGTAAGAATTGACCTCGTCCACTCTGCCAATGGCAGAAATAATTCTGGAATTTTTGAAAATACGTTTGCCGCCAAGTAGCGAAGTAGTACCGTTATCACCGGTTTTGGTATAAATTTTCAATGAAAGTTTCGCCTTTTAACAAATTAAACTAACCACCTCAAAGTAGAGATATTTGAGTAACAGCTTCCTGGTTTAATCTGTCTGCTGTTTCACTTTCTTCAGATGCAATCCTCTGGTCATCACAAACTCCGGAAGTAAAATCCAAATAATTTAAAAAAGCAGATATGGCAACAGCAATTTTCCGGTTCGCCGGTAGCTGACTAAGCAGCTGAAACTGTGCCTGCTGCAAATCGGCCAGGTTAATCTCCTGACATTGCAGACTACCCCAATTTTTATTTAATAACTGTGCCTGCAGCGTTTTCAATATTTTGACTTGTACTGAAGGATCTGTAATTTGTAAACCCAAAATATTATCCAGTTGTAAATCAGCCAAAATAAATTCTATTTTTTTGACAATTTCCTGGTAAAATTCCAGTTCCAGATTTTTCAACAAATCCACTTTATCTTTCAACAGCATAACCCTGCGATACCAGTAACTTGAGGATTCTTCTTCAGATACAGCTTGTTTATTAAAAAGATCTTTGCCTACCTGCAGCATTTCTCCTTTATTAACCAATTCATTCTGTATAAATGTAGCCCCCTTGTCTGTCATCATATAAGATCCTGCCTGAATTTCACCTTCAATCACTACTAAATTAGACAGTCCGGACTTACTGATACCAACTAAGAAATCTTTTGTAGCGCCGGAAACAAGAAGATCAGGTGTATTAATTTTCAGTGAAGACTGGTCTTCCAAATGAAACCACCCCGTGCCTTTATATATCAAAAAATCGCTTGGTGATGTTGTTAAAACCTCTGAATTTTCGTCTAAAGCCAATAAATTATTGCCCTTCCAGATTAGATAAGCCCTTCCGCCTGCTTCTGTTTTTATTGAGGTCTTAAAAGGTACGCTCAAAGAATCTCCTGTAAATTCCAAATATTTTTCCTGCCCATCAGTTTTGTAGTAAACCGGTGCAGTTTCTTTAATCAACAACAAAGTTGGTGGTGTGAATAGCAAATATTTTCCCGCCAGAATACCGATACCAAATAGAGTTAACAATAAAATGACAAATAAAACTGTTTTTTTCTTCATACTATATTTTTTAATACCATTATTTTATCAGTTTTATTCTGAACAATAAATTACTTAAATTTAAAAAAGTTTAAAAAGAATATAGGGGTTTGCCAATAAAACTCCCAGCACCATTACCAAGAATCCTATTGTAAAAGCAATTAAAAGCAATATTAATACCGCACAGGTATTTAATCGTTTAAAAGAACCGCCTTCGTCAAATTCAACTTCAAAAATTTCGGGTTCAGGAAATTGTGACGGTAATTCCACTTTTAAACCATTCGAGGGAATATTATTCATACGGGCAGCACCTAGGAGCTCTTTTTGAAATTCTGTTAACTCCCGGCTCCATCTTTCTTCGTCAGATTCCGGTAAATTACCTGTCATTTAAGCCTTTCCTAAAGAATTTAAAATATTTTTCCTGCACCGCAAAATATCCTGCATAATTTGCTGTGATCTGTTTTTTTATATCTTTGACAGTTTAAAAATTTGCTATAATTTAGCTTGAATTTAAATTAAATTATAGCAGAACTTATGTTTCCACAAGCACCTCATGTAGAAAGAATTTTGCCGGATCAAACAGGGAATGCAGGTGCTGACGGTAATGGCCAAAAATCCGAAACCAATGGCAGAAAGCAAGCCCGCCAAAAAGAACAATTCGAACAAGCGGCATCTAAAGAACAGGCATTGAAGCAATTAGAACTGCTTCAAACACTTATTGCCCAGAATATCAGACAGCATTCTCAGGAGCATATTGACAGACAACTCCAGGCAATCGAAGAAAAAAAATCTCGACTGGCTATCATGGGTGATGCCAAAGATATGGTCAATAAAATATTGAGCGAAATTGATGCTTTAGGCAATGATAAAGAAGCAGGTTTTGAGGCTGAACTGGACCTGGCAAAAGAATTATTCAGAATTCAGGAAAAGGGAACTTCTGCGAATGCAGCTGAACAAAGTAAAGTCCTAAGTGAAATAAGCAACAAACAGCGCAATTTTTTAAGGGAAATTTTACCCAAAAATCTTAATCTCAGGGACAGGGAATCAGCCAGAAAGGTTGCAGTAGCCATGCATGAATATGAACTTATGGAAGCAAAAGCTAAAAGCACTGAAACAGATAAAAAGGCCAAAGAAAAGTCCTCTTTAATAAGTAAATTGAAATACCGCTTTTTTTACCGTATGTACTTTACTCTTGCAGGTATTGCCCACAACGACAGAGAAATTGTCAAATTCTTTGTACAAAAAGGAATGACACCCGATAAAGCAAAGGAGAAAGCTTGTGTAGTGACTGGAAAAAAAACACTGGCATTAAATGAACATGACGAAAAAGATATCATACAAATAGCAGAACGTGAAGCTGCAGGGGAAAAGAGACCGGTCAGAACACAGCTTGAAGACATAGCTACATTAAGAGATGAAGCCCAACAAAGGCAGAAGCTGATTGAAGCGCAGGCTCAAAAAGAAAAACAAAAATATGAAACCCTGAAAGACATTTTAACTGCACCAAAATTACATGAAATAACCACAGACGAAGAGATTGAGGCACGCAGACGCGAAGCAAAAATTGTTATGGACCGAATTACAGAAGACTATAAAGCGGAAGTGGGCAGACCGGCTTATCAGTCACGCAGGATTTATGCCCAAAAAAAGGTGCTGGATGCAGTATTTCATGATGGTGTCATGGATACCAATATTGTTGATATCGTTTACGATGAACTTAATTTAAAAGAACATCAAGGAGAAGAATTTGAAGGGCGTATAGCATTAGAGAAACAAGCTTTGAAAGAGGTCATCTCCCAAAGACGCGCTCAAATTATGGAACTTAATGCTAATTACGAAGCAGCCTTTGATGCTGCAGGAGCCAGCGGTGCCGGTGATGCTGAAAAAAGGGCAGCAGCAGATTTGGCATTAAGAAATGAGCTCTTAAAAACTATCATCACCAATATGGATTTTTATAAAAAATTGCACCGTGAGCACCAGGAAGCTTTTATAGCAGAATTCACTGGAAAGGATCTTCAGGCAATTTCAATGGAATGGACCCAATACGGACCAATTTTATATATGGACGGGGCTACCCTAGCTAAATTAGAAGGACTGGATCCGGGAGAATTACCTCCTGCCGGTACAACTTTTATGCCAGATGGACAGCTGCCGATTATGGCTTTAAATACCACTAGCGGATCAACTAGAAGACTCAACGCAACACGCTGGCATGAAGTCAGGCATATGGGTTATCAGCTGATACAGGCTACTGCTGAAAAAAGTTTGCGCGCAACATATGCCAAAAGAACTGCTACAACAATAAGCAAAAGGTGCATTAATATTTTATCCAAGGAAAATGCCGCCTATAGTCTTAAAGACACCCTATTACAGGCGGAGATAAAAAAAATGGCTGTCCAGTTTCTGGAAGGTAAACCGTTGACTGCCACAGACCTAAGCATACTTCCGGAAGGTGCAACAACTTTAGGCAAAGTAATGGAAGTGTTTAGTTCAAATAAAGATATTCAAAAACTGATTGAGTATTTTGAAAAAAATCTGGATGCCAGGAATAGTCCTGTTGAAGAAATCGTAACGGCTTTGAGTGATCTCGGGGGTGCTAAAGTCTGGCTTAAAGATGAACAGGGAAATCTTGTAAAACGTGCCCGTCTGACACTCGGTGTCATGGGAATTAATCCAGAAAAGTTTGATTTAAACGACCAAAATGATCTGGCTACACTAATGCTTTTACGCATGGTTAACAGGCTTTATAAAAACGAAGAAGCTAATTGGGAAAAAGATAAACAATTTGGACCGCTATCCCATTATCACCAAACCATTGCTGACGAGATTGCCGGAATGCTGGATCGGCGTGATCTATATAATGGACAGGGCATAGCGAATTTATTAAACGTTTTCAAAAAAGATCCGGACGAAAAATTTAAAGGAGTTTTTGAGTTATTCGGTTTTGATGAAACTGAATTTGAAAAATACGACTTCATCACAAACTGGCCCCCAGATGTCACACCCGAAGAACTAAATCGCTTACAGGCCATATACAATGCGAACCCTGAGACAACACTGGACAATTGGCAAAAATCGGTCATTTACCAGCTTTTAAAAGAATCAGGAAAATTATTTGAAATCTCTTCTAAAGAAAATGGAGTTTACCGAAATAATCCCAGTTCCTCTACAATGTTTTCGCTTAATTCCTGGTGGGAGATGGTGCTTTTTGGAGAAAACGTCTACTTTCCCAAAGCCCCGTTATTTGATAAACCTGAACCGCAAAAATCAGCACACAAATATGGCCCGGGATCAAAATATGCATACCCGAGTATCTTATCATACTTTCCTCTGGGGATTGGATCATTGCTGTCTGCAGGCGGCAGTCATTTGTTCGGACTGGGCGGTAAAAAAGTCAAAATCGGCAATAAGATTATACCTTTGGGGGGAAACTATCCCAGACATTTAAAAGACCCGGGAGGTGCATTGGGAACATTATTTTCATTGGTAGGCTCTTTTGACATGTCTGACCTTTGGGACTCAGGCTTAAGAGGCCGACCCAGGGATTATTTTGATGAAGACTCTGATTTGCTGGAATTCTGGACCG
>DATDWK010000045.1:0-3695 GCA_035289685.1 Candidatus Dojkabacteria bacterium | reverse complement strand
AACTTCAGGAGAAGAAAACAGCACTTCAGAAATTAATCTTACTGCTGCGCCAACTATCCAAACTACAAATAAAAGTAACGGACAAGCAGCAGAAACCTACCTTGTTACCAAAGTTGTTGACGGAGATACTTTTAATCTGCTGCTGAATGATAAAACAGAAACCGTGCGCCTGATCGGAATTGATACTCCGGAAACCAAAGCGCCAAATAAACCTGTGGAATGCTTCGGCCAGGAAGCCACAGTTAAATTAACTTCACTAATTGCCAATAAAAAAGTTAGTATTGAATTTGACCCAAGCCAGGGAGAGCGCGACTCATTCGGCAGGCTGTTATTATATGTCTGGATTGACAGTACTTTTGTCAACGAGGAGATGATTAAGCAGGGATTTGCTTATGAATATACATATAATTTACCGTACAAATACCAGGCAGAGTTTAAAGCCGCACAAAATACTGCAAAAAATAACGGGCTGGGTTTATGGGGCGCAGTATGCGTTACCAATACTCCGGCTCCTGATGTCAAGTCTGAAAATGTCACAACTATTAGTGTTGCCGGCTGTAAATATTCCTGCAGCGCTCCTGACCGTGATTGTGCCGACTTTGCAACCCATGCTGAAGCGCAGGAATTTTTCAACTGCTGTGGATTTACTGTAGACAACGATCCTATGAGACTGGACAGCATCGGTACCGGAGATGGAATTGCCTGTGAAAGCCGGTCTTAATATATCTAGGACGGCACTGTACATAAGACAAAAGAAGAGGTTATGGACGATCAGGAAGTCTATTATGAGAAGTAATTCTTAAACCAGCTCCAGACAATAATCGATATCCAGTCCTATAACTGCAGGTTCACCGTAATTTTGTATTGAAATAGGGTTGCTATTTGCTTTATAAATTCCTCTATGGATTCTCACACTCGTTGCTAAACCTGTACCAGTACCACCATGGGTAGAATCAACACCCTTAGTACCTTTTCTCATAACTTGATCTATTCTTCCTTGGGACATACCACCAGCATTATCTCTTATTCGCACACGTAAATATTGTCTGCCGTCTCCAATTTCCTCTAAATATAATGTTACTTCGACATTAGCATCTTCCTTTTCAGAGCGAATATTGTCAATAAAATTTGCAAGCATTGCTAATGCTATATTTGGTACACCCCAAAATCTTTTATTAGTAAACTTTGATTCCGCATCCTCATTTACTGTAATAGTTAATTTATTACTAGGATCTTTTTTTATTCTATTAATAAGTTCAAAAATTTCCTGGCGAACACCAAGTTTTACCACCCTATAATGCCTACCGATATTCTCAATGATTTGGTCTGTGATTAAATCATAAACAACACGCAGTTCTTTAGCCATTCTTTCGATGTCTTCACCGAAACCTACTGCTTCATCTAAAGGCACCTGGTGATTGTAAACACTACTCATATATGCTGGCAATAACTGACTATATCCAGAAACTTTTGAAATGAAAGTATTATTATAATGCCTAAGCATTCTTGCAATATCCTGCTGTAATGCTCTTGTTTCGGGATCGCTAATAATTATTCTCTCTTTTAAAATATCCTCGATATCCAATTTAATGCTGTGATATATCATATTAAGTTTTCCGAAAATCATACGGTAATCATATCTTGATAATCCTACTTCTTCAGTCAAATTAAACCCGAACTGGACAACTGCATCCATTAATTCAGGATCAGGATATGGTAACGTACATAAAATTGAAGGGGAAATAACTTTTGGATTTTGAAAAGCCAAACCTTTTTTAAACTCATCAGTATCTAAAGAAATAACAAACATATCTTCACCTGTTATTAATTCATAAGAAATAGGTTTGGATTTACCAGGTCCCGTTCCTGCTTCTGGTAGGGGCTGTTCTAAAGATGCGACTGCAAAATTTTCATCTTTAAGCTCTTCCAGAGCAGCTTTAATTCTTTCAAAATTTTCATAATTGATACCTTTCTGCGCTAAACCTCTAAAATTAATTAAAAAATCTGTCCTTTGTTTCCCATTTACTGTAATTAATGGAATACCAATTAAATGAGCTAGATTTGTACTTGTCAGTTTGTGTCCTGCGCCTCCTGACTTGGCAAAACTTTTTAATTGCTCTATAAATTGATCAATATCCAATTGTTCTATTTCTGTAATACCAGTATATATTTGTTCGGGATAGATACTCATAAGCTTCCATCCCTTGCCCCATGATCTTTGCATATCTGTACCTGGAATATTATCAACTCTGTCACCTGCAAGCGCCACAGATGTTATTTCTATTGGATTAGCTTCTCTTTCTAAAGCAGCATCAGGAAATCTTTCAGCCAGGATGCCATCCTGAAATAGTCCAACAAAGGCAACTTGACTAACTTTTCTAGCAAAAGATTTTACATATTCTTCCACTCTCCAGGGTAAATCAATACCAACATTTGGCGCTGATTCTTTTATGTCACTTTCAGGTGCAACAGACATGGTTATTAAATTAATTAAATATATAAATTAAATTAATATCCTCTCCTCTTTCTCTCCAGCTTTTCAAAAAAATACGTCAGCCAGTACCTGTTTTTTAAAGGCAGGTCTTTGGCGTGCATAAAACGCTCCTCCCTGCCGCCAAAGCCTTTTTTAAAAAACGATAAGCCGTGCCAAGGGTGCTTGGGATCGTCAGTCCTGGCTATGCCGAAAAAATTGTATTTTTTCATCCCCATGCGTTTGGCCTCTTTTATCGACTCCCATTGTATCAGATAAGCTCCCGGAATATTACGGTATTCAGTCAAACTGCCTGAATGGTGGTAATAAACCACTCCATTGTAATAGATGAATATTGAACCTGCAATGTTTTTACCCTGATATTGCGCCAAGAACAAATTAGCTGAATTGTGGGAGGCAAAAATGGCAAATTCCTTAGCAAGATATTCCCTGGTATAGGCGTGCCATTTTTGCCGCTCTATTGTCTCTTTAAATATTCTCCAGAACTCATCAATTGCTTTGGGATCCTGCGTTTTAATAACCTTTATTCCGTCTTTTTCCGCTTTATGTATGGAATACCTGGTATGTTTGCGCATCCCTGCCAGAATCTGCTCTGCGCTTTGATCCAGATCCAAGACCCAGGTGACTTCCGCATCGACATCGTGCATCTGGCAGTTGACAAAATGCAATTTTTTCAGCAGTTTCTCTTCTTGACCACTGCTTGGAACCAATGGGCTGATGCGGACAAAATCTAAATGTAGGTCATCCGCAAAATCCTTGATTCTTAAAAAAATTTCTTTCACCAGATCCTCATCCTGCCAGGACATGACAGGTCCGTTGCGGAAGTGCAGGAATTTGCCACGCCTGGCAACTACTAAAGTCGCCAAACCGACACCAAACAGCACCTCGTCATGAAAAATTCCCAGACGGAAAACTTTTTTTCCAATTTCCTGCTCAAAATTCCCCCAAAGCCATGACTGGAAAAAAGAAGTGGGATAATTATTTTGCGAAATAAAACCCTCCCACTCGGAACTGGAATTAATTTCTTTCAAAGTGATAGCCATAACCTGCTAATTTAAGATTTATTTTGGTTCTGGTAAATTCTATCCAGCACTAATTTAGGCATAGCCCCTTCAACTAAAACCAGGTCACCCGGCTTGACCAGACTTTCGTAGGCACCTGCCAGCCGCGAAGGGGCATCAACTAACCTTAAGGTAAACGTATC
>DATDWK010000044.1:0-8071 GCA_035289685.1 Candidatus Dojkabacteria bacterium | reverse complement strand
CACCAGCAGAAGGAAGTACCCTGGGCACTACTTTGCAGGTAAATCTGATAGCTGTGACACCCAATGCCAGTGCTACTATCAGCGAAATTAAAATATATCTTGACAGCACGCTGCTGGATACTGTAACGGATACAGCCAATTATTCTAAAAGTTTTGATGTCGGACCTCAATTACCCGGCAGTCATGTTCTTAAAGTGGAGGTTAAAGACAGTACCGGTGCTAAAGGAACCACCACAGTTAATTTATACGTGAATGGTCTTACAGGTACAATTACCATTACTAAGCCAACAAATGGCCAGACAATTAACAAAGGTATATTTATAGTTGAATATATCAGTACGGGTGATGCTCCAACCAATGTGGAATTTTTTGTTGACGGCGTAAAAAGAGCCGACTGTTCGCTTGGAAAATGCACCTGGGATGCAAGTGTAGAAAATATTGGTCAGGCTACTTTAGTTATCAATGCGAAAAGTGCTGGGAAAAACATTGAATCAAATCAGGTAAAAGTAAAAATAATCCCTTAAAATGTCTCCAGAGGATAAGTTATTTTATTACTTTGAACGCAGTTCTGCCTGGAATTGTTTGGAAAGAATAGCGACAACCTGATTGATAACATTGATTATTTGGTCATCCTTTAAAGTTTTAGTATGGCTTTGTAAAGTTAATTCAAAGGTAATCCCCTTTTTCAATACTGCTTGCGGTTTTTTTGGAGCTGTTACCGGAGCAAATAAATCAAGAAACCTCATATTGACGATTAAGGGATTCTTCAACGAAAATACAGCTTTTTCGATTTCTGAATATAATCTTTGTTCAGAAAACCAGAAGCTTAAATCCCTTTTAACTGGAGGATAAACTACCAAAGGGCGGTAGCTTTTCTTAGCCAGAGTATTTTTTTGCAACGTTTCCAGATCCAATTCAAAAACTGCTGCAAAACCGTGAAAATTTAATGCTGTACGGGTGCGGTAATTAGTTTCCCCGATGATTCCCAAAGGTTGCTTATCTTTTTCAATAGAGATTAAGGCGCTGCGGCCCGGGTGTAAAATTGGCTGTAGAATCTGTGTTTCATAACTTGATACTACTTTGGAATAAGGCTGCCAAATGACTTTTAACCCGAGTTCTTTAAAGAGATTATTTAAATTAGACTGAAGCTGGTAATAAACCATGGAATTGTTTCCGGTTATAAATATCAAACCGCCTAGTTTTCGGGGTTGTAGATGCAGCTTATCTTGGTCAAGATCTTTATAAATAGCCCGTCCGATTTCAAAAAAAGAAAAATTATCAAAGTTTTTGCTGTTCAATTGTGCTTTTTGCAGTAATGAAGGTACAATACTATTCCGCAAAAGACTTAGTTCAGGAGAAAGCGGATTTTTGATTTTTACACAGTTATTAATATCAAGACCCAGTTTGTCGTATAAATTGGCTCCTACAAAGCTGTAAGTCATGATCTCGTCCATGCCACAGGCTGTAAGTATTTTATTAACTGTACGTATAAATATTGAGAGATTATTTGCCTCTGCCGGTGTCAGATCTTTAACGGGTAAACTCGGCTTGATATTCCCGTATCCATAAACACGGGCAATTTCTTCCAAAAGATCCTGTTCGATATGCAGGTCCATTCTATAGGTGGGTACAATAACATTGATGGTACGCAACTGTATTTTATTGGTGTTATCATCCAATAAAGTTTTTTCATTGATTTTTTCATCTTCTGTAACTGTTAAATTGAGCATGGCAAGTTTATCGATAATTTGCTGTTTTGATAAATCCAGACCCAAAAACCTTTTTACCAGGTTGATATCCAGTTTAATTATTTCCGGTTGTTTGGGATCCGGATAAAAATCAAGCAGGTCAGTTGAAATTTCTGCGAGCGCTAAATCTGTAATCAACTGTATTGCTGATTTTATTGCTGATTCGGGCAAGTTGGGGTCCAAACCCTTTTCCATACGTGTGCTGGCTTCGGTACGTATTCCGAGAATCCTCGATCCTTTGCGGATTGTAAACATATTAAAATTAGCAGCCTCTAAAACAATGGTTTTAGTTTTTGCAGAGATTTCAGTTTTTTGTCCGCCCATAACTGCGGCAATATCTTCAACAGAACTGCCGTCTGTTATAACCAGAACATCTTTAGAGAGTTTGTGCTGTTTATCATCGAGTGTTGTTACCTGTTCTCCGATTCTGGCATAGCGGACAACCAGCTTTTTCTGTGCCAGTTTATCATAATCATATGCATGCAGAGGCTGTCCCCTGTCAAGCATCACATAATTTGTGATATCGACAATATTGTTAATTGGTCTGACTTCTACTGCAGATAAAGCTGCTTGCAGCCATAGAGGTGATTCCTGCACCTTAAGGTCGCTTAAAACTATTGAAGTAAAGCGCGAACATATTTTGGCATCTACATTTACTTCAACGGTAAATGGCAGCTTTGCAGTGGGAATTATGGAAATTTCCTGGGCGTTTTCCTTAAACTTGAGCCCCAGCAGTGCTGATAATTCACGCGCAATTCCTTCGTGGGAAAAGCAATCTGACCTGTGGCTTAAAGATTTATTTTCTATTTCGTAAACTACATCTTGAAGCAGGCTGGTCAAATCCAATCCCGTTTTCAATTCGGGCTCTAAAACCATGATGGTTTCATGATTATTGTTGATATTCAACTCTTTTCCCGAGCAGATCATCCCCTGCGAAACAATACCCTTTATTTTTTTTGCAGAAATTTGCATGGCTGTGCCAGTATCAGGAGAATAAATTTGCCCTCCAGGCAGACATACTGCCACTTTTTGGCCTTCAGCCACATTTTTGGCTCTACAGATAATAGATTGGGTTCCGTTGCCCATACTTACTTTACAAACAGAAAGCTGTTCACTTTCAGGATGCTTTTCAACACTTACTACCTCCCCTACTACAATATTTTTGAGTTGGTTGCGTACAGATTTAAATCCCTCAACTTCAGCAAGACTTTCCGTAAGAGCTATGGCAATTTCACGCGGTTGTATATCATCAAGGTCGGGTAAATATTTTTGGAGCCATTTTTGAGAAATCAGCATTTCAGCACTATGGAAAAAATATTAAAATTGTCTGATAAATTGCAGATTACCGCTGTAAAAATTACGGATATCTTCAATTTTGTATTTAAGCATAATCAGCCTTTCCAGTCCAAAACCCCAGGCGAATCCGCTGTAGACATTGGCGTCAATATTGGCCATTGATAATACTTTTGGATGTATCATGCCGCAGCCGAGCACTTCCAGCCATCCGGATTTTTTGCATACGGCACATCCTTTGCCGTCGCAAATTATGCAGGTTAAGGAAACCATGCCGCCGGGTTCTACGAACGGGAAGAAGTCCGGTGTAAATTTTACATCGATTTCTTTTTGATAAAATTCCGTGAAAAAAGCTTTTAAGGTGCCCAGCATATTTGCCAGCGTGATTGCCTTGTCAACATAAACTCCTTCTATTTGAAAAAAAGTATGTTCGTGCCGCGCGTCTGTTGCTTCATTGCGGAAACAGCGTCCCGGTACAATTACTCTTATCGGGGGGTTTTTGCTTTTCAGTACGCGGTTTTGCATTGACGAAGTATGTGTAATCGGCATCTGGCCGTCTTCTGTCCAGAAAGTATCCCAGCTGTCCCTGGCAGGATGCTCTTTGGGCATATTCAAAGTTTCAAAATTGTGGTAATCGTCGTCAACCTCATAAGGATATTCAATTTCAAAACCCATTTTCTGAAAGATATCTTCACACTGCCAGAGCATTTGGGTTATGGGATGTACATGTCCAAGTTCTTTGGATATTTTCGGCAGAGTGACATCAATTTTCTCATTCCTTTCTGCTTTTTCATGTTCACTGGCCTGTAAATCCAAGTTTTTAGCTGCAAGCAATTTTACTATTTCCTGTTTAAAACTGTTGGCATTTTGACCGACAGTTTTTTTAGCTTCAGGAGAAAGGCTTTTGATACCTTTTAAAATTCCTGTAATTTGAGATTTACGGCCGAGATATTTGATACGGAGTTTTTCTAAACTTGTGCTGTCTTTAACTTTGGGGAAATCATTCTGGGCCTGTTTTAAAAGCTCTATTATTTGCCTGACGATGTTCTCGTGCTCCAATGGTTTGAAAATAAAATTTTTTAAGTGTTTTATTTATTATTTACTGCTTTGACAATTTCTGCAAATGCCTGTTCGTTGTTTAGGGCAATTTCTGATAATATTTTGCGGTTTAAATCAATTCCGTTTTCCTTGAGCAAATTAATAAATTTATTATATTTTAAATTAAATTTTGATAATGCCGCATTGAGTCTGGTTATCCAAACTCTGCGCTGCTGCCCTGCCCTTTTGCGGCGGTGGGCATATGAATATTGTCCTGCATGCAGGGTTGCTTCTTTGGCGCGCTTATATAATTTGCTGTAGCTTAAGCGATAGCCTTTGGTGCCCTTTAATATTTTTTTATGCCTTTTGGTTTTTGTTAAACCTCTTTTTATCCTCATTATTTAAACCTGTTATTTAAAAGTTGCTGTAATTTTAAAACTGCATTAACCGGATTATCTTTTTTGCCTCCCGTTTGCTTGCTAAAGAGGTTTTGCCTTTTTTCCGGGCTTTTTCCTCTACACCCTTGTTGACTTTTAAATGGGTATTGTCACCCTGGCGGTTATGCCAGACCTTGTTTTTACCTGTCAACTTGAACCTTTTGACTGTTGCTTTGTGTGTTTTGGACTTTTGTTTCTTCATTTTTTTTATTTTTTACCGGGTGCACAATAACAGATAAGTTATGTCCTTCAAATTTCGCCGGAGTTTCAGGCACCTCTATTTCTGATTGCAACTCCAGTAATATTTTATTCAATAATTGTGTTAAAAGTTCTCTATGTACCCTTCCCTTTGCTTTTATTGTCAATTTCACGGGATTTTTTTCTGCCAAAAATTCCCTGACTTTTTTAAACTTATGTTGCAAATCTCCTGTGTCTATAAAAACTTTAAACCACATTTCTTTTTGCTCCACTTTTCTGCCGTGACTTTCCTTGCGCTTTTTATTCAATTTATATTTGAATTTAGACCAGGATTCTATTTTAGCTACAGGCGGGTCTGCCTTGGGAGAAACCTCAATTAAGTCTAAATCTTTTTCTCGGGCTTTGGCAAGTGCTGCGCTTTTGTTTAAAACACCTAAGCTGGTGCCGTCTTCATCAATAACCAGGAGCTTTTCCGCTCTTATATAATCATTTCTCGGATAGGACAGTTCTTCCCTCTGAAAATTGAAATTTGTTTTAACTATGATAAAAAAGATAAAATTAAAATAGACTTTGAAGACTTGATATTAGCCTTAGATCTTAGCAGAATCAGGATTTTTTTGCAATTTCATCCGTTATTTTGGTTAAGAATTCTTCCAGACGCAATAACCCCAAATCCTGCCCTGTTCTTGGTCTGACTGAAACAGAATTGGTGCGCAGTTCTTTTTCTCCGATAATCAGCATATATGGTGTACGGTTAAGTTGAGCTTCCCTAATTTTTGCCTGCATGGATTCGTCACGGTTATCTAGAAATGAACGGATATTGGATTCTTTTAAAGTATTCTGGACCTTAGTTGCGGCTTCATTGTATTTTTCAGAAATGGGAATTATCACAACTTGTACCGGTGCCAGCCAAACAGGGAAATCCCCGCCGCTATTTTCAATTATCAAAGCGATCAGTCTTTCCAGGGAATCAATAAGGTCAAAATGAATAATTGCAGGCTTTTTTTCTTTGCCTTCTGCGTTTATATATCTTAAACCGTAAGTTCTGCTCTGGATCAAATCAAGTTTGATGCTGGAAAGCTCCCAGTCGCGTTCAAAAATGTCTTTTATATAAAAGCGCAAAACCGGACCATAGAATTCAGCCCTACCCTCAACTACCTTGACCGGGAGGTTTGTTTTTGCCAGGGTTTTTTCAATTTTATTTATTGCCAGCTTCCATTTGGGTTGATTTTCAATGTAGAGATTGGATTTTTGTTTATTGGGCAGGCAAAAGTGAATTTTATATTTATCCAGGCCTAAGGTTTGATAAAGGCCGGAAATTATGGAGATCAAATTCGTCAGCTGTGCTTCAATATCTGCCTGTTTACAAAATATATGGCTGGAAATACGCGTAAAACGGTGTGCCGAAAGCAGACCACTTAAGTTGGCAGTATCCTGCTGAAAGGTGACTGCAAATTCCGCCAATTTTAATGGCAAGTCCCGGTAGCTTCTTTTATTATTCAAAAAAACGGCAAAATGCTGGTCTGAACTATCAGCTCTTAAAATGTATTCTTCCTCATCAATGATAAAGCTTGTCATATAGCTGCGTGCTTTATAATTGCGGTATTTATCAAAGTTTATAAAGTTAACCTTAGAGATTTCCGGAGTTTCCACAAACTGGAAATCATGTTTCGTTAATACAGACTTGAGATGTTGCTGTAATTCCTGTTTCAGAATATATCCGTGCGGCAGCCAAAAAGGCAGCAAAGACCCAGCAGCTTCATTAAATACAAATAAGTTGAGTTCTTTGGCCATTTTTATATGGTCGCGGAGTTTTAATTCCTCTTGTTTGGCTAAATATTCCAATAACTCATCTTTGGTGGCAAAGGCTACGCCTTCAATACGCTGCATTTGAGGTCTGGAGCTGTCGCCCAGCCAATAAACTCCGGAAATTCCGGTTAGTTTGAATGCTTTGAGCTGGCCGGTATGCTGAACGTGCGGACCCCGACAGAGGTCTATAAAATCCTCGCCGGTTTTATAAAAGCTGATTTGTTCGTCCGGAACCTGCTGCAGCAGTTCGGTCTTATAAATCTGGCCTAATTGCAATAGTGTGTCAAATGCCTGGTCCCTGGGTATGATAATTTGCTTGAATGGGAGTTCCTCGTTGATGATTCTGCGCATTTCCGCTTCTATTTGTGGCAGGTTTTCTGGACTCAGCTTCTGGGGAATTTCCAGGTCGTAATAAAATCCGTGTTCGGTGGCAGGCCCAATACCCATTTTTGTTCCCGGGTAAAGGGTAAGTACAGCCTGGGCCAGTATATGTGCAAAGCTGTGCCGCATGCTTTCAATATCAGTACTTGTCGGATGGTATTTTTGGCCGGTGCTCATCAGTTATTAAATAGACAAATGTTTAAGATTAGTTAAAGTTGTCAGCATACTGCCTTTAAATTGGCTCACAAATTAAACACTTTAAAAGATTATGGACACCACAGGATTCGAACCTGTGACCACTCGCACGTCAAGCGAGTGCTCTACCAACTGAGCTAGGTGTCCGTTATTTAAAGATTCCTACTTTTTGATGATCTTGTCGATTAAACCGTACTTTAATGCTTCGTCCGCAGTCATATGTTTGTCTCGGTCGCTGTCCTTTATTATAGTCTCAAATTTCTGGCCGGTATTTTTTGCCAGGATATTGGTTAATAAATCCTTCAACCTTAAAATTTCTTTGGCCTCAATTTCTATGTCGCTTGCCTGTCCTGTAATCCCCCCGCTTACCAGAGGCTGGTGCATATGAATCATACTGTTGGGCAAGGCAAAGCGTTTACCTTTACTACCCGATGATAAGATCACTGTGCCAAATGACGCTGCTGTACCGATTGCTACTGTTACAATGTCGGGTTTGACATAATTCATGGTATCAAGTATTGCCAGACCGGAATATATTACCCCGCCGGGCGAGTTGATATACAAAGTAATATCCTTATCAGGGTTTTCTTTTGCCAAAAAGAGCAGCTGGGCAATGACTGCATTGGCTACCTGATCGTCAATACTGGTGCCAAGAAAAATTATCCGTTCTTTCAGCAGTCTTGAATAAATATCATAAGCCCGCTCGCCATCTCTGGTTTTTTCAATCACTGTGGGAACTAGGTATGTACTCATAGCTGTAAAGTTTGTGAAAATGTTATAAAGAATTATAACTGTTGCAATGCAAAGTTGTCTAGGGGATTTTGTTTTTCTAGAATTTCTTCTGCAGCCTGCAATTGCTCAATGGTATTGATGTTATAAGATTCTGTTTCGTCGTATGATAGTACAACCTGAATTGGTTGGTTTTGTGCCGCAGCAAATTCTACAAGTTTGCTTACATAGAGCTCTAGTCCC
>DATDWK010000043.1:0-10665 GCA_035289685.1 Candidatus Dojkabacteria bacterium | reverse complement strand
GGTATCACCGCCAATAGCATCGTCTCTTTCGGAAGTAAAGTAGACTTCATTGCCGGAGGTACCGTTGATGTCAACTTTGGCGCCACTTTGAACTGTAAAGGTAACATTGATGCGGAATTTAATAATGACACCGGCATCAATCTGCAGGGTGTCATTACTGCCTTGAAAGGTGTAGGTAAAAATCATAAGGTAAGGGATATTGCTGATACCGGCAAAAGTTCTTTGTGGTATGGTGCATAAGTCTGAGGCACAAGCTGAAGCAGCATTGGCGTCATCTGAACCAGGGTAAGATATTCCGATAGCATTATAGCCGTTTTTATTGCTGTCGGTGCCTAAGATATCGGCATTTCCAGCAGAACCTAGTGTTACAGTACCGATTTCCGGTTCGATCACTATAGGGGCATAAGTCTGTTTATTGAAAGTATTTCTGTTAGTAGTAATTGTAGAATTATTATATGAAGAAATGCCAATGTTGTTAGTCTCGAATGTAGAATCGTTAACGGTCAATGTACCTGCTTTGTTTCGTATTCCAACGTCAGTATATAAAATTTTGGCAAAGTTAAAGGTGCCACTTCCAGTAGAAGTTATATAGATTCCAGCCCAGCTGTTTACAGCAGTGGCGGTGTTATGTTTAAAAGTTACAAAATTAGTGGCATCGCAATTGGTAGTATTAAGTGTGCCGTTTATGGTAAAGGTATAATTGCCGTCGGATAGAAAATTGATTGATCCTGATGAACAATCAAAGGTTAACATAACACCTGAATTCACTGCATAATTGCCTTTTAAGTGAATAGGACTGTCAGCGGAAGTCCAGGTTGTATTGGTCGAAATATTGGCTGTAATATCCAATCCGAAAACTGGCCCTGGAAATTTCACCACAATAATCAATTGAAATGCAACGATGAATAAAATTAAAAAAATTTTTTTAATCCTGGCAGTAATTTTCATTTACAGATTTAAATACAAATACCTACCTGATAAAGTAGATTTCATATATAAATTTACCTTATTTTTTGACTTAAATAAAGTGTATATTAATACTAGTTAATATCTTTTCGGGGAATATTTTATAACTTTTTATATCGGATCACTAAATTTAGCCTATTTTTTCTTGTTCAGCTTGGCTGTAAACTTTTTTTTTGTGTTTCTGATTTTTTAGTAAATACATATGCCCCTACAGATACTGTAAGTAACACAACGAAGGTTGCCACAAGAACAGTCTGGAGCTGCTGTAAATTGTCTCGGGCTGTATCTCCAGTTGCAGGTACTGCGCTTTCTTCTTTGACATCAAAAGTCAAATCTGCTTCATAGATTACCTGGTCATTAAAATAGACTTTAACTTTTGCGAAGTATTGTCCCAGCTCAAGATTATGGTCCTTAAAATTTACTGTAACTTTTTCTGTTGAGAATGGTGCTACTTTAGCATCAAGTAATGCTTCCAGTTCTTTTACCGGATTTTTCAGCAGATCAGTGACTAGTAAAGTGACTTTCTCCGGACCGCTTTTAATATTGCCGTCATTTTTTAAAGTCAAGTATAATTTTAAAGGGTTATTCTTTTCAAAATCCCCTATATCTGACATTAATACTTTAATGTCTCCAAATTGCTGATCTGTAACTGTAAAGATTAAATCCAGTCGTACTGCGGGTGTCAATATCACCTGGCCGGTTTGATCTTCTTCACCCAGGCGTACACGAACATAACCGGAGTAATCCCCCAATTTGGCATCTTCCGGTACTTTCACCATTAATTTTGCTTTAACACGCTGTTCTCCTTTGGGCATAGTAACTGTTTTATCCGGTTGAAAAATCAACCAGCTTTCTATTTCCGGAGCGTCAACAACAAATTCAGCAACAGTTTCTGTATCAGGTTGTGATCTTGATAAAACAATATCCTGGGTAAACTCACTTCCTGGTAGTAAGAATTGATTGCTAATTGTTGCAGGTGAGGCACCAAAGCTAACCGATGTTGTCTGGGCATGAACATTATTGAGCAAAACAATACCCAGAATATTTAAGATTAATAATGATAAAAATATGAGAACAATTTTAAGTGATAAATTAATTTGAACTAATTTCATTTAGATTTGATAAAAATTTTTCTTAAATAAGGCTAAATTACCACTCACCTACCTCACCCTTAACAGCAGTAACTGTATTGCTGCCAGTATAACTGCCAGGTGTTTGAGCAACAGGAATACCGATTGCCCAGTATAATATCTTGGTTTCAGGAGATCCAGTTATTGTTGTTTTCAGTACGTTTAATTCAAGATTTGTAGCCGTAATTGTTAAATCCGTTCCTGCCCCATAACTGAAAGTAGATGCGCTATATTCCTGTTGGGCAATGGCAATTGTGCTGCCGGCACAGGTTGGATAGTCGGTACACATGGCAGTACTGCTACTGGTGGAAGAAACTTCAGTATCCAGACCCACATTACCTGTTGCAGTTACTGTGGTTTGTACCGGGCTGGCTGAATTCTGGCCAGCTAGAATAGTACCGTAATTAATTGTTGAGGTAATATTAAGTGCAACTAGACTGTTCATTTCAACTCCCACGGCACTTTCTGCAGCATGTACATTGGATCCTGCATCAGTAGCCTCAATTGTTGCCAGCCAGTTTTGGGCATCATACTGGGTGCTGGTATCAGTCGGATCCGCATGATATTGTACATTAACAGTACAGGTATAATCTGCTGAACCGTCTGTGTTACTTGTACAGCTGCCTCCAGAAACTGAACAACTTACATCTGCATAGCAAGAATTATTGTTATTTTCACCAGTAGTATCGCAAGTAGCATAAGTAACAGCTGATCTGTATAAGCTGGTAACAGCTGCGCTGACATCCTGGCAGGAGTTGTTGTCTGTAACTGTGCCTGTTACGGAAACTGCAGTAGTGGTATTTTCTGTTAATGATATGGCAGAACTGCTGTTAACAACAACATTGCTCGTTGTCGGCGCAACCTGATTAACTGTATAGTCCACACTGCTTAAAGGGTTTGTTGTTGCACCAAAATTATGCGAGTCAAAAACATAAGGATAGTATGTATAATTACCGTCCTCTATGACGCTGGGTAAAGTGTAGTTGCAGGACGGATTACTTGCTGTTAAAGTTGCCGAACATAATGTAGTTCCTGTGCATCCTGAACTTGTTGCCCCTGAATCCCCGCAAACAAATAGCTTCACTGTATCTGCTGCTGTATCAGTATCACTGTCTGAAGCAGTGGAAGTAAAAGTTATCGAACCACCGGGATTGTCACTGCCGTCTGTCATAGCTGTAAATGACGGAGCATGATTTACTTTAAAAGGTGATCCTGAAGCGCCTGTTCCCTGGGAGCTTGCAGAGCATTGTTGGCCGGATACGGCATCACAAACAAAAGCAAACCATGCCTGGCTTTCAGCGTCACCGGATTGGGCTGCATAGGTACAAGATGCTTGTGCATCGTCAGCTGTTGAAGTAGATATACACCAGTTGCCTCCTCCACAAGTTGGAGCTCCAGGTCCTCCGGGTGTTACCGAATCAGTTTTACAAATGGCCAGAAAATAATTGTCAAAATCTGCGTCACTGGCTGTAGCCTCAAAAGTGACATTTGCTCCGACATTAGTTGGAGTGGTACCATCTGAAGCCGGATTTTCTGCTGGACCTGCGGTAAATACTGGTGTATTTCCCGAAACTGTGACCTCGGTAGTGGCAGGGTCAGCTTTGACTTCCAAGTAAGCCAGCGGATTGCTGTAGAATAATGTTAAACCAAAACTTAAGGAAATTGCAACGAAGTTTAAAATGGTTTCCAACTTAAAAAATAATATTTTTGCCATACTTGGCAGTAGAATATGAAGTGCTGATTATATTCTTGTTTATTTTTTAAACGATGTCAAGAATATTACGTGAAATTTATCAATTTTTTATTAATACTTAGCTATAACCTTATTCTTGTTAGGATTAATAAAGAATAAAGTAAAAATCCACAAAGTTAATAAAAATAAATAAACACTTTCGTTAAAAGCATTGGTTTTTAATGCCCCGTTTAATATTGAAAAAATTAAGATCATAAAAATTCCAAAGCCAATATTAAATCTGCTGAATAATAAATTTTTTGGAGCAATCACAATTCCGAAAAAAACTATCCCTACAGCCAAGCCATAAAATAGGATAAAAGCAAAGAGATAATGAAGATTTTCATTTAAATTTAAAGGTATCAGGCCAACCATAAATAAACTTAAAATAACCAGATTAATGATAATTTTAAGGACATCCTGGCTGCTCCCCTTTAATTTATAGCTTTCAATTATAAAGTTTAAATAAAAGAAATTGCTGATTCCTAAAAAAATCATGGTCAGATTAAAAATTACCGCTGTCTGTTTTAAAGTACCAAGATAGCTGAATGTGTCTTTAAAAAAGTCAAACTCAGGGTATAACTGCAGGCAGACGAATATGCTTATTGAAAAAATAATCAAGTTGATAAAACCCAGGTATTTTTTCATAATCAAGTCGCTATTTTTCCTGATAAATTTGATGCCATACCAGTTAGACGATGACTATTAAATATTAGTCGAATTGTAAATAAGGTTTGGGGGAAATACAAGTTTTTCACTTTGTTTATAAATTGCCTTATTAAGTTTATCCTTAACAGTATTAGACCCCTGCTCTTTTCCGGCTTGTTTAAAGATTGTCAGTTGAACTTGCCGGGGGAGTTTTACATAAGGATTGCCATTGATAATTTTGATGGTGGTAATAAAGTTTAATTCTTTCATTATTAATCCTGAAAAAGAAGATAAAACTGTCGAGTCCACTAGCTTTTGCCGAGCTCAATGTCAATTTAAATTTCTGAGACAAAAAAACATCAAATATTTCCAGCCAGCATTGTTTGACGAATTTTTCCCTGAAATGTTGAATATTTAATTTACTCAAATTATCGGCATCAACTATGATAGCTTCGATTTCATCATGTGATTCATACTCATCCGCAGCTCTTATAAATTTGAGTATTTCGGAAATCTCTTTTTTAGAATGATGAAGCATTAATAGGAAAGCTGTTACGTACGTCAGGGTATTATTATTTGCTCGTGGTTCATTCTTAAGCAATTCTTGTATTGTAAGCAATTTTTTGTTTTTAGGAAATAGTCCTCTCCAACCAATATCATGAATGTAAGCAGCTTTGATTAACAGATTACATTCATTTAGATCAAGAGGTGCAAAAACTCTTACCCATTTTGCTACTCGTCGGGCATGCTGCCAGTCACCAGGCCTGCACAATAACAGATTCTTTATTCGCGGCAGAAATATATGATCTTTTTATTGTATTCACAATGTAAAGAACAAGTTTTGTATAAAATGGCGGAAGGGGCGAGATTCGAACTCGCGGTGAGGTTTCCCCCACAACGGTTTTCAAGACCGTCCCATTCGACCGCTCTGGCACCCTTCCCTGCTTTTATTTGACCTTTTTCAATTAGTTTATTATAGCAAAATGTTTAATAATTGCTATAATAAATATAGGTCTCAATTAAATAAGATATAAATTCTTCGGTTTTTATTCGTAACATTCCGATTATTTAACCAGATAGAAGTTTAAGCTTTTCTAACCTATAAATAAGTATCAATATTCTTTATATTTACACAAATACTAACGCGTACATATTTATTACCGTTGTTTCCAAAAGCTGTTCCCGGCGTCATTAAAACCTGTTTATTCTGCAACAATTCTAGACTATACTTTTCTGAATTTTGATAATTATCAGGAATTTGTGCCCAAATATATAAAGCTGCCCGGGGTTTATTATATTTCAAGCCGAGTTTAGTAAGTTTTTGAGCTATAACCCGCATACGCGTTAGATAACTTTTAATCATTCTTTGGTGCCAGATAGCATCATTGTTAGTAAAAGCATATGCAGCAAGTTTTTGCAAAGGTTGGGATAAACCTGAATCAAATTGAGATTTAATTTTTGCTATTGCTGTGACAATTTGTGAACTTCCTGCCAACCAACCTATTCGAAAACCGGCAAAGGAAAAAGTTTTAGAAAGTGATTGCAATTCTATAACAAAGTTTTTAACTCTTTTTATTTGCAATATACTCGGTGCAATATATTTACCAAAGGTAATTTCAGCATAGGCATTATCGTATGCAAGGTAAATTCTGTGTTTGTAGGCAAATTCAGCAATCATGCCCAGCTCTTTTAAATTAATCACCTGGCCTGTAGGATTAGAGGGAAAATTTACCCATATTAGTTTAGTTTTTTTATTCACGAGTTTTTCCAGTTCCTTAAGATCGGGTTTGAAATTATTGGCTTTTGTTAAATTATAATAAACGGGCTTGACTTTAAACATTAAAGCTGTTGCGGCAAAACTCGGGTACCCTGGGTCTGGAACTAAAATTTCATCACCGGGATTGGTTAAAGCTAAAACTAAATACGCTATACCCTCTTTACTGCCCAGCAAAGGAAATAATTCGTTTTCAGCCAAATTTACTTGAAATCTTTTTTGATACCAATTTATTACCGCGGAAGTGAATTCCGGTATAGCCCCATAGCCGGGATATATATGAGCGTTGGGATCTTGATAGAATTGCGCCAGCTTATTTAAATAAATTTTACTGGGAGGAAAGTCCGGTGATCCAATGCCGAAGTTTAAAACTTTTCTGCCGCTTTTTGCCTCAACTTCTTTAACTGTTTTTGCTAGTCTGGAAAAAATATACTCAGGAAAATACCCAAGTCTGTTTGCTAACTGCATTTATGAAATTTTAAACTGGGTTTATTATAACAAAAGATATCTGAAGTTAAATTATTAAGTTTAAATCAAATAAAATGATTAATTAATGTTATACTTCTTGTGGGTCAGCTATAATCATTCTTAACATCCTATCAAAAAATACAGCCTCTTTAAGAGTTCTCCCTACTACCAAGCTCATAATTTTTCCAACTCTATTACCCTCGACTTTATGTCCAAGAATAATTGCTCCGCCGGTCTCTTGTTTAAAACCTACTCCATTTCTGTCTAAAAGATTTATTACACTTATTAAAGGTGCATTTAACGAGGTACCTAATATAGTGTCTCGGCCAATGGCATTAACATTTTGTCCAATCCTCCTTCCCAATCTTTTTCGAAAATTATAAGTTGCAGTCCCTCCGGTCTCTCTTGAGTAATTATACTCAACTATTTTTGCTTGTAAATTACCTTGGGAGTCTGAATATACTACGATATCAGCATCATTTATGCCAACGTAACCATCAGCCCAGACGTTTCTAGCAAAAGCCAATACTGCTTTTCTTACTCTTTCCAATAGTTCACTATATTCCTGCCGGCGATTGATTAATTCTTTTTGGATGCCATATTCTGCAAGATCAGAAATGTCTCCGTCACCATTTTTTAAATCTAAAGGATTGGGAACAATACTTCCGGCAAAACCTCCTCCTTCAATTATCATTTCACAATCGTAGTAAATACCTACTGGACCTTCATCACCCCAAGTTTTAGGCGGACTATAAACTTCAAAACTTGGCTGTGCCATTATATTTTTGATTAATTCCTGCACAACAACAGGTGCAGCTTGTCCAACAGGAATTCGTTTGGTTTTAAGTCTTGCTAATATTATTTCTTCCTGCTGTGATAGTTCTAATTCAATAAATCTAGTATTCTCAACTAATTCATTCGGGTCAATTATCAAATTACCCATGCCATCAACATTTAAATCAGCCTTGATAATTGTTTTTTTCTGTGAACGCGCCAATCTTGCAATTATCAGTCTTATTCCTTCAAGGTTATAGGCAATATCTCCTTCGGGAGCAAAGTTAGTGCCATTTAAAGTATCTAATTCTTTCTGCTTCAAGTAATTTGCAGCTTTAGAATTTAATAATTGAGTAGGATGGCTCTCGACAAATCCCAGTGTTGGATATATTCCATCGATTTGCCTACCGGGAAATAATTCTGTTGGCAATGCTAAAGCATGGTGGATTTGCAGTTGTTGGGCTAAAATAATAGTTTGTGGTGTAATTGTTCTAGGAGATAAAGTGTGAACTCCCCGGGTAGTTACTTCGTGTCCTATGCTATCAACAAACTGGCCATTGTCTAAAATATCCTGGGACAAATCATAACCAGTAGCATCAGGCAGACTTAATAAAGCCAGATCAGTATCTGAGGGTAAACCAAAAACCCTAGTCGCCATATATTTAACTAAGTCAGGACTTATCTTTTCGGGTGTGACAATAACATTTTCTAGACTTAAAGCATGTAAAGCCCTTTCCCCAAGATATCTGCAAAAAGAGGCAAAAAGTGTCTGTGCAGATTGTAATGTTTCCAGATCGATACCCTGAATACTTTTCAAATCTTCAGAAGTATAATGATGGCCGAATAAGCCAGCCTGATAAGCATTGTAGATTATAAGTTCTCCCCCACCCATAATTTAGATCCTACTAATAAAAAAAACCGCTTTTAAGCGGTTAATTAAGTAATAATATACGAATACAAAATCACCCGCTATTTACGGTTGTGAAAAAGAAAAAGAAGAAATTAGTTAATGAATTTATTTGTATCATAAAATTTTTTATGCAAATGCAATTACCAATACAATTTATAAGAGTGATTCTAGTACATTTATAAATATTCTGTCAATAAAGCTAATAATTATAAAGCTTTTATCCAATCTATTGTTGCTTGTGTGAATTGTTTAAATGATTTTAAATCCAGCCATTCATGATCTGCATGTTCCCCGTCACATAAAGGTTTATAAATAATGGAGTTAATATTTTTTTCAGCAAAATACCTGGCATCGGTTGAACCGGCTTCCGGTTCTAATTTAAAGACAACGTTATTGTATTTGAGAGCTTTTATAAATTTTTTAACCCTGGCATCTTTAAATTTTAGAGCATAAGCAGAACCATAAGCCTCTTGTTCAAAATGCAAGCGGTAGTTATTCGTAATTTTATTTATAGATAAGAGAAGTTTTTTATAATCCGTGTTATCGATAAAACGAATATCAATATGCATTTCTGCTTCCTGAGGGACAGAGTTTGTTGCGTCTCCTCCAGAAATTTTTCCTAAATTTATTGAATTGATCCAATAATTTGGATCTGCCATTTTAAAAAAAGCCAGATCTTTTAATTCCAGATAAGCGTTAATTAGCATATCAATTGCATTAATACCTTCCCAGGGTATTGAGCCGTGGATTGATTTTCCAATGGCCCCCCATTTAAAGTGTATGACGCCTTTTGCTTTTGTTATCAGTGTATTGCTGGCTCCGTCCGGAAGAAAACATAAATTAGTTTTTAGGTTTAATTTATTTAACAAGTAGTCTACCCCATTTTCGCTACCTATTTCTTCGTCATCGGTAAGCCAAACAGCAAAATCTTTTTTTGAGTTTTTCAATTCGTCTAATACTTTAATATATGTGGCAACTGCAAATTTCATATCAGCTGCTCCCCTGCCGAATAATTTTCCTGCTGTGATTTTAGGATTAAAAAGTTCAGGTTTACCAGGAACCACGTCAACATGAGATTGTAATACCAGCTCTGATTTAAGGTAGTTTTTTTTAAAAATAATCAAGGATTGATAGCCATTCCTTTCAAATTCTTTAAAAAGATAATGCTTTTTTGAAATATATTTTTTAACATAGTCATAAAGAGCACTTACTTCATTATATCTGTTTTTATATCCCTCAAAAGTTTTAAATTTTATCAGATCCAGAAGGATTTTATTTTGGTCCATATGATAAATATATGAATTCAATGATTCTATAAGAACTTTTGAATTTTTGCAAAGTAATTTAATTGACTCTAGGATGGATAAACCCCCCACCGTTAGGGCCTGCAATGTTCATTGGGTGCTGGGGGCACATCCTGCTGATGACAATCAAATTGTCGTCAGGCATTACTCCCATTGGACACATATCAATTAACCAGCCAGTTTCTTTAGAAATACTTCCATCAGGATGCATCACCACGATTGGTCCGGTACGGGAAGCATCGGTTACTTTTTTCTGTAAAATATGATTACCGGATAAAACTCTTTCAAGTACTTTATCTTCACGGAACTCATCACCATGAGAAGAATAGTTACCTTTAGCAACACCCCCTGCTCCATTGCCATTATAATAGTAAGCCCGGGTGATTTCTTCGTGAGTATGGAAATAAGTAGAATATGTAGGTAACATCACTTTTTTTATACCTGCAATTTGTTGATCAGAAATTCCCCAGGCATGTCTGAATTGCAAATCATAAGTAGATCTCCATAAAAGAGCTATAAAATGTTTCAAAGAGGCAGCATCAACCCATGGTGGCGGATATATTTTTTTTGAGGTCCACCTGTCATCTGTAAAAAATGGAGTATCAGCATCTTTTTCCCAGTCACTCCATCCTACAGCGAATGTCTTTAATGCCAGATCAAAATCAGCTGCATCTTCTCCGGATATTTGGTTAAGTGGTTTAGCTACAACATCATAACCTTTTACTGTTAAAAGTTGCAAAATTGCGAAACTATCAATATCTTCCATTGTTCCCCTATGGTTATAAGGGATAATTACTCTTGGTTTTTTGCCATTTTCCCTTTCATAACGTGAAATTACGGTTTCAAAACTATTAATATACCAGCGCCACAAGCCATTAGTAGGTGTTTGTCTTTCGTTTGGATTAAATTGCTGGTCAATTTGTTCTCTAGCCCATGATAAAGTGAATCCCTCTGGACCA
>DATDWK010000042.1:0-4568 GCA_035289685.1 Candidatus Dojkabacteria bacterium | reverse complement strand
GAGTTGCTGTCATTTAGAATTTTTGCTTGCAGCTGGTAAACTGTTGCAGTCTTGCGCAGTATCAAACGGACGATAAGCTTGTTGGTGCTGCCGGTATATCCGTTTAAAATAATGTGGCTGTTATTCTTTGCCATGGTTAAGGAATTCACGTCAAAATAGAACCGCGAGTTATACTGTGTTTCAGCAAAGGGAGTTTCGTCCGTGACATAAATGGATTTGTTATCGTCTAAAACCGCCTGCATGCCGTAACTCCCCACCAGGGCAGCTGTACCGGTGACACTTAAATCCCCTGCGTCGGTGATGCTCGACGTCCATCCTGATAAATCACCGGATTCAAAACTATTGCTGAAAATTTGCGGTGCAGGACTGGGTGTAGGCGTAGGTGTATTAAACGGAGTCGCTGTCGGCGTAGGACTGGGCTCAAGAGTGGGAGTAGGAGTTGGACTTGGTTCAAGAGTCGGCGTTGGTGTAACTATCGGAGTTTCTGTGGGTATTAGACTGGGTGTAGGTGTCAATGTATCCGTAGGGGTAGGCGTTGGGCTGGGAACCTCTGTTGGGGTAGGGCTGACATCTGGCGTAGCAGTTGGCGTAACTGTTGGAGTCACAGCTGCACCGCTACAGTTAGTAGTACCTGAATCGGTAAAAGTCTGCCCGGCAATCGGTAGAAATTCCCAATCATAACCGGTTGGGTGCAAAGTCAATTTAAGCACTCCCCAGGTGGTGTTTTCACGCACTTCGCTGTTGGGAAGAATGGTTGGAAATGAATACAAACTAGCTCCTCCCGTACCTACAATAAATTCCCGGATACCATTTTCAGGATCGGATTGCCCCAAAGCATCCTGGGGTGCAAAACGTTCGTAAAGATGGTCGTGGCCGTTCAAAACCACATCAACTCCGTTGTCATACAAGGCCTGCCAGACAGCCTGCATGCCTGTGTTGCTGCCGTGCTGTCCCGAACTGAAGCGGGGTTTATGATAATAAGCCAGGGTACAGACATTCGGGTTTGCAGCCAGATCGGCTCTTAACCATTGTACCTGGGGTGAAAGAGCGGTGTGGTCGATTTCGCTGTTAAGGGCAACTATGTGCCAGTCGCCTAAATTATAAGAATAGTATCCTAGACAGTTTGCAGTACATCCGGGTTCCTGCGGAGTTGCCTTGTCGCCAAAATAAGTAAAGTAACCTGCTGCGCCAGCTACATGATAGTCGTGATTTCCGGGGGAGGGATTAGTCCGGTCTTTGTGGCGCCCCCAAGTCGGTTCGTAACAGGTGTTAAATTGATCCGAAGTTCCGTCAGGGTAAGCATTGTCGCCAAGAGTGACAACAGTTCCAGCTTGATTATCAAGAATCTGGGCTGTGGACTCATCCTGTGTCCGGCTGCAATTGGTGATATCTCCTGCGGCAAAAAGTACCGGGTCTAGTGTTTCAGTTATAACAGCGCTTGAGGATAAAATGGAGGTACTTAAAGTGAGCAGGGCAAGAACTAAAAAAGTAACCAAAGCAGTTGGGCGTTTTCTAAAATTCATTATTAATAGTTAACAATTTAAATTGTTACTGATATTCTATATATAACTATATACCCTGAAAAAATTACAATTGCAAGATATTGCTTCAATTAGGATATTTTTACAAAGCAGGTGGTATTTGTAAAAAATAGTGTTGAGTAATAAAATGAAGTTGCAGTCAAAGCATTATTTTTCATTTCAGATATTATGCAAACAAATCCTGCCCCCGGGCCATCTTTAGAAAAGAACCCCACAAAACCTGTGTCACCCCCTACTGCCGCAGCAGCGGCAACACCTGAAAACCAGCAAGATCAAAATAAAAGCAAAAAACCCTGGTTTATTTTTTGTTTTATTATCCTCATCGGCTTAATTATACTTTTAGGAGCTGCTCTTGTAGTAGTTACCCTAAATAATCAGAATAATGTAAATGTTTCGCAGACTCCTCCGGTAAGTACCAGTGAACCTTCGGTTGCACCTACCGATACACTGGTAACCAATAGGGTATTTTATGAAAGGGAAAAAAATATCTACTCTTATAATGTGCAAACAAAAGAATATTTAAAATGGACAGATTACCAGGATAAAGGCGATGTGGTGAATAATGTGATATATGATATTACAATTATCGATAACCAAACTGTTGGTTATGGTAGGTGTGTCATTGTTACCGGAGATTATGGCTGCGGTTTATATGCGCTTGATTTAAAAACCAAGAAAATAACAGAGAAGAAAAAACTGGGTAAAGATATAAGTCTTATGTCGCTGGACTTTGCCACGCCTGATAAATTTGCTTATCTGGTTTCTGTAAATCCTTCTGATCCGGATTTGCAAAAGTGGCAGTTAATATTATCCGACAATGACACATTAAAAACCTTGGAGGACATTAAGTATGAAGTATTTGGGCGGGGAGGGTTTATTGAAGATAGCCAAAAGATGAGGTTCTCTCAAGACGGCAAGCATCTTCTGCAGATTTCTACATCATCGCCAAGGGATTCGCTGGATTTCAATGTATATGTATACGATTTGAATAAGGGGACCAGGGCTGTAATTTCCGGTGCAACGCATCCCGATTGGTTAGACAACACTACAATTATTTATAGGAAGTACGAAAATAGCAAAGGTGACGGGTTATATCTTTATGATGTGGTTGCCAAGACGCAAGAAAAAATAAATGATGTTGTCAATTCAGCAGTTACCCCTATTGTTTTAAAAAATAAAAAAAAGGTTCTTTACACAGTCTTCACTGATTTGCAAATCTGGGTTTATGATATGGACACCAAGAAAAACACCAAGCTGTTGGATGATGCTTTGGGTGGTGTCTGGGCGAGTGAATCCCAAATAGTTTACAATGAAACTGCAGAGTGTACTGACCAGGATTTTTTCTGCGAAGAAGGTTATAAAATTGAATCGACCAATATTTATGATTTGGAAACTGGAAGTAAACCTGACGAGTTAATAGGCGCGGGATACAGCAATGTAGCTACAGAAGCGTCTGATTAAAAAAAAAGTAAAATAAAATAAAAGTACAAGATCAGATGAAAATCGCAATTATGTCTGACACCCATGATAACTGGCAAAGGCTTGCAGACTCTGTTACAAAAGCCAATGATGCAGAGTGTAAATATCTTCTTTTTGCAGGAGATTTGGTCTCGCCTCCGGGTTTAGCCGAACTGGAAAAATTCCAAGGAGATGTTAAATTTGTCTGGGGCAATAATGAAATGGAGCGGGTCGGCATGACCAGAAAAATGGATGCTTCCAAGATTATTGAATTATGCGGTGACTATTTTGAAGGTGAAATTGCCGGTGTGAAAATTTTTATGAATCATTTCCCTAAGTTTGTGGAACTGGCAGCCAAGTCAGGCGAGTATGATCTGGTAATTCACGGCCACACACATGATTATAGAGTGGAGCAGATAGACAAAACCATTCTTGTCAATCCGGGAGAGATCCACGGATATAAAACCGGCAAGGCTACTTTTATTATTTTTGATACCAGTAGTAAGTCCGTAAAAAAAATTATTGTTTAACTGGGAGTTTTTATGGTAATCTGTGTTTTCGGCGACAGCATCGCCTGCGGATTTTATGATCTTGAAAAGGGCGGCTGGGTAGGTAGATTAAATTACTATCTGTATACTAAACATCCGGGTACTGATTATCTGGATTTATATAACCTGTCAATTGACGGGGATTTTACAGGTAATTTGCTTACCCGTTTTCAAAGTGAACTGCAGGCACGCAACCCCGACATGATAATCCTGGCTATTGGCATTAACGACTCGGAGTACTGGCTGTCTCAGAAAAAGTACCAGACTCAGGCTGGTGAGTTCAGGAAAAACCTGCAAAAACTTTACAAAACTGGCAGAAAATTCACATCCAAAATAATATTTATAGGCTTGACCAGGGTGGAACAGGAAATAACCAATCCTGTATCGTGGGACAGCAATGTAGCTTATTTTAATAAAGACATTTTGAAATACGACAAAATAATTAAAGATTTTTGCAGCAAAAATGGTCTGCAGTATATACCCATGTATGATGTACTTGATAATAAGGATCTTTTTGACGGAACGCATCCGAATCCGGCAGGGCATGAGAAAATGTTTGAGAGGATAAGGTCAGAGATTGACGCAGTCATAAGAAATTCCTAAAGTTCACATTGGATTTTTAATACAGCCTGTATTTATCATGAGAGCCAATATCTATAAGTAATACTGAATTTTCGTTTATCCAAGTAAAATATATCCTGTTCCCTTTATCAATCCTCATGGTCCAAACATCTGATCCTGCTAGTCTTTCGATATTTAGTGAAGGATGTTGTGGATTATCGATAAAATGTTGCAAGGTCTGGAAAATTTTTACAACAAACTTGGGTTTCCCTTTAGTAAATTTTTTAAGTTCTTTCTGATATCTCGTTGTTTCTTCAAGGATGATCATTTTCTAGATTCGGCGTATTTTTGTATTTCTGAGAATCTCTTTTTTAAAGCGGATTTGCCGGATATGGACCTGGTCCTGCCTAATTTATATTCGGTTTTTGCTTCCTCCAGAGTCTGGGTAAGCAGGGGAATA
>DATDWK010000041.1:0-3194 GCA_035289685.1 Candidatus Dojkabacteria bacterium | reverse complement strand
CAGCGAATCAGATGCAGTGCATGGTCAGATGTCGGCACATAGAGAATCCGGGCATAGCCGTCCGGTCCGATAGCCATATCCCCGGAATGCTGCCAAACCAATGGGGCAATGGGGAATGCAGTGCGGTTATAAGTGCTGCAGCTGACATTGGTGCACTGGAAGTACTCCAGCTCATCGTCAGGAAAACGATAATTTATAATGCGCGCCAGGTTGTCATTGCCTACAACCGTAACGTAACTGCGCCAGACCTGGTCTGACAGCACGCTGGGCGGACTGCTGAAATCATCATATGGGGTAGCAACAGTGCTCCAGGTGGTGCCGTTGAATTTATAAAAGTGATTGCCGCCTGGCGGCGGGTGGATTTCGTTATTGCCAAGATCAGCGGTATAAGACAAACCTTTATTTTCAACAAAAGACATTACGTAAAGATTGGTGCCGTCAGTGGTCACACTGTAAGTGTTGTCGTCAACCACAGCAATCAGTTCATAATCAAAAGTCCAGGCTGCCCCGTTATATTGAGAGTAAACCAGCCAAGCAAAATCCGAAAACACCATGTGCAGAGTATTGCCTGTAGTTATCAGCACCGGGCGGTCTTGATCATAAAGTGCACCGGAGTTAATATCTGCAAAAGTGCAAGCGCCGTAATTTATTTTATAAATGGCCACGGGATGGTCACCCTGGGTAGTCATACCCGGATCTGAAGTATCGGAATAGGAGGCGTAAACAGTATTGTCGTCCGTGACTGCAATAGAGGTCATAAAATTGGCATCAATGGGCTGCGGGGTGGGCGGTGCTGCTGGTGAAGCACATAAACTCCCCAGATTATCAGAGTTGGCAGTATCAATTGTGCGGAATTCCAGGGTCTCGTCACCGCTGTCTACCCAGGCAGCATAAATCAAATCGCCTTTACGCCAGATCGAGGGATTATAATTGTTGGAATCTGAAGTCTCAATGTTGACATCGGCGCTCCAGACAATGCCGTCAGGCGACTTTCTGTAAAGCACCTGCCCGGCACTGGTGTAAAACGCATACCAGTTGCCGTTGACAAAAACCACCCGGCGCTGCATGCCGCCAAAACTGACATTGGCATCAGTAATGCCGCCAGAAACAATAATATTTCCGCTGGCAAGGATTTTAGATACTGTTGCCCATAGGACTGTAAAGGTTATAAACCCAAGTAAAAAAAGGATTAAAATTCCCGGCCGCTTATTTATTTTTTTCATGCTCATTAATTTATAATCATTTTGAGGCCAGAGTGCAATACTATCTTTTAAATTCAGAAAGTTTTTGCCAAAAAAACCAACTTATGGAATAATATTAATATAAATTTACTAAATATTTTGAAATCATGAACGTAGACGATATTGTTAAATTGGCCTTGGCATTTGCTCTTTTATTTGCGATAGTCGGCATTGCTTATGAACTGATGAAACTGATCAGCAGCCTTACTGACAATGTCAAAGGCATGAGTAAAATTGTTTCGGAAATGGGAGAACTCAGCGGAAAACTTGTTAAAGACTACGACTATGTCAGCGAACAGATTAAATTTATCATCGGAACCTTAAGCGCATTTGTCAAAAAAGTTTTAGTGCCGCTGACGGGAATCTTTGGAATAGTCGGAAAATTTGCGAACTTCGGAAGGAAAAAACAGGAGAAAGAAACTGAAGAGGAAACAGATGAATCCGTAAGCGAATCACAATAATTAATAATATTTTTTAATAATTAAAATCATGAATAGCAATAACAACGGGACAATCCATTTTCTTGCCGGTTTATTACTGGGCGGACTGGTAGGAGCTGCAATCGGAATGCTGGTGGCACCGGAAACCGGAGAAGAAACCAGGGCAAAATTGAAAAAAGAAGGAGAAAAAGTTTTAAAAAATTCTTTAAAAACCTGGAACGAATTTGAAAAGAAAGAACTGCGTCCGGCAATAGAAAAAGTATCCGAAGACATTAAAGAACGGGTAGAAAAAGTCACCCAGGATCTAACCCCGCAGAATAAAAATAAAAAATAAATTATTAATTTTCTCTATTAATTAAAAAGGAGTATAAGATGGCCTTTATTTTTACTGATGACAATTTCCAAAAAGAAGCCCTGGAATTCAAGGGTACAGTACTTATTGATATGTGGGCGGAATGGTGCGGCCCCTGCCTGGTACAAGGACCGATTATAGAGAAACTTGCAGAATCCAATACCGGCAACCAAAGCGTTAAAATCGGCAAATTGAACGTCGACGACAACCCCAAGACTGCTGAAAAATACCAGGTTATGAGTATCCCCACATTATTGATTTTTAAAAACGGTGAATTGCAGGAATCCCTGGTCGGTTTACGCAGCGAACAGGATATTGTTTCTAAAATAAATTACTACAGCACAAACGGTTGATCTTTCAAAACCCATAGTGTATAATACTTTAGATCACTTTGGTAAAACTTTTACTTTGGCTAAAAGAATGCCATGACTTTAGCTGAGGTTTTAGTTAAAATATTATTAACCAACAAATGGCATTAACAAAAGAAAAAAAACAGGAAATCATAAAAAAGTACCGGACCAGTGACAATGATACCGGTTCACCGCAAGTACAGATAGCATTGCTGACGTTTAAAATCGACGAACTTTCCAGCCACCTGAAAAAGCATAAAAAAGACAAGCACTCCCGCAGGGGTTTATTGGGTATGGTCGGACAAAGAGTCAGACTTTTCAAATATCTGGAACAAAAAGAAGGCAAAGACATTTCCGCCAAATTGAAAAAAGTGCTCAAACTAGGGTAACCATTGAATTCTCTTATACCTGATGTTTCAGGCACCAATAAATTGGCAATGCCAAAAGGGTTGGTATTTGTGTACAATATAGCTACTTAAAAAGTAGCTTTTTTATGTTCGGATTATTTAAAAAAAAACCACTCAAAGAACCCGAGCCCTACCAAGGGAAAATCCTGTTCAATCCAAAAGAAAAGCACAGTGCACCACACCTGGGATCCAGACAGAATATTCTAAGCAAATTCAAAAATACCATAATCGGTTTTCTGGGCTTGGCTTTTATTATGGCTTCAGCATTTGGAATATATACGGTTTTTAATTCAGAACAGTTTAAAATTAAAAATTTTGAATTTATCGGAAATAAAGAGGTCGAAGACAGCGAAATTATCGAAGTAATCCAGAGTTTTAAAGGAAAGAGCCTGTTTCTGGTAAAT
>DATDWK010000040.1:0-3727 GCA_035289685.1 Candidatus Dojkabacteria bacterium | reverse complement strand
ATCCCTGTCCCTGTGGTTCCGGGAAAAAATATAAAAAATGCGGCCTGATTAATTCGCCGGAACATTTAGCCAATCTAGCCAGAGGTAGGATAAACACCCAAACCGGCGGATAATTCAAGAAAATAGTTAATTTTGTGTGTTTTTTTGCGCTTCTGCCAATTGTTTTTTAGCCAAAGCAACTTTATCCTTAATTACATTACGCAATTTTTGCTCCACGTCATCTGTATCTTTAAAAATTACAATTTTACCGTTTACGAAAAAAGTCGGTGTAGCATTCACGTTTCTACTTCCGCCATCTGCAATATCGGCAGCAACTCTTGCCTGTATTTCAGGTTTGGCTAAGTCCTGTTGGTATTTTTCCAAATCCATTTGTAATTCTTGGGCATAACCCAGCAGCATTTCATCTGTTAAAGTAACATCTTTTGGTGAAAAATCATCCTGTTTTTCAAACAGCAAGTCATGGAATTCGGAAAACTTATTTTGTTCCCTGGCTGCTTCAGCACCGATTGCTGCTTTATATGCATTATGATGGACACTCTGTAAAGGATAGTGCTTGTAAATAAAGGTTATTTCTGCATCAGTAAATTCAGCAATGATACTTTTGGTTACTGGATAATATGATTTACAAGCAGGACACTGGAAATCGCTGAATTCCTCAACATTTACGGGAAGAGCTACTTTTTCCTCAGTTCCTTTTAAACCAACTGCAGCAATAATAAGCAAAATTACTCCTGCAACTGCAGAGACAATCACTATGGTGCTTAGTGAAGATTTTGGTTCATCCATTGCTTTATTCTTGAAAACTTAATTAAAACAACATAGTACTATGCTGTATAATAAAAGTATAACATTTAAATTTTATTTATATAAATATGTTTATACCCTACTTTGATATAAATTACTTATTGTTTTCCCTTCCGGCTATTCTGGTTGGTGTTATTGCAACTATTTTGCTGAATTACTGGACAAACAAATATGACAAAATTATTAACACTAATCAAATAAACGGAATTGACCTGACAGAAAGAACAGCCAAACGTTACAACTTGGATATTCGTTTGCAAGTTGAAAATGCTGCTTTGAGTGATCATTATAATCCCCTTACCAATACCTTGGCTCTGTCTCACAATTCTGCTTATAATTCCAGTATTACTTCTGTGGGAATCACCGCGCATGAATTGGGACACGCAATTCAACACCGCGAAAAAAGCCCGTTAATAATGTTCAGGACCGCTATTGTTCCGATTGTATCTTTTGGAAGCGGACTAGGATATATCTTGTTAGTTCTTGGAATAATTATCGGACTTGTTCAGCTTGCCTGGGTTGGTATCATACTTTTTTCTGGAACAACTGTTTTTAGTCTGGTAACTTTACCAGTTGAAATTGACGCCAGCAATCGCGGCTTAAAACTTATCAGAGAGCAGCAGATTTTATATCCCCAGGAATTGTCCGGAGTGAAAAAAGTATTGTCTGCAGCTGCTTTAACTTATATAGCTGCCACACTGCAATCATTGGGTGCCTTGCTCTATTTCATTTTTAGAGTGCAGGGAATTGGCAGAAGAGATTAATACTAAACTATTAAAAATTAAATAGTCCAGCGACGACCGTCAGTTCTTGAACTGCAGGGAGAAGCTGAACTATTTTTTATTATAACTGATTCATAAGCCGGATTCTGTATCCTCCTATTTTTTAGGATTAAGATAGTCATTTCTCTAAAAGGTAATTATTAAGCTTCTATAATTACCCAGTTTCCATTTATTTTGCACATATCATCATTGCAAAATTTCGTGGAATGCCCTGACAATGCCTAGGTTGCTCCTTAATAGGGGTTGCACAGCAGACATGGATTACTCCATATCCCGGTGGTCTTTTACACCGCCTTTTCACTCTTTCCTGAAATTGCTTTCAGGTGACTTGCTTTCTGTTGCCCTGTTCCCTAAGCTCACGCCTAGCCAACTTTCATTGGTATTATTTTTTGAGGAGTCCGGACTTTCCTCTCTTTTTTTAAAAGAGCGACTATCTGAATCAGTTAAGATATTATAACAGATTTCGACTTTAAAAAGTCAGATCAGAGAAGATCAATCATTTTTTGTAATTTAATTCGCTTAAAGACTCCTTTCCTCGCTAAAGGTAAACGTCTCATTGTCAATCACCACGAGCACTTTCAATTGATATTTCCCCTTTTTTAACACTTTTTGAAAACCGCTCGGTTCACTGACACTTTTACCCAATTCAGATTCATCAAATTTCATAGGACCACTAACATTCCAGTAGATATCCACTTTAGTACCTTCAGGACCCCATAAAACACTATCAATTGTAGGCAAAAGTTTAAATTCTACGGTGCTTTCCAAAGATGTTTCTTTTACTTTATTGGTGACAAACTGCACCTGGACATTTTTTTCTGCCTTGATATCAAAGTTATCCGGCAGAACAAAATTATAACTGACAAAGTAAATTGTTAATGCCATTAAAGCCACTGAAACCAAAGTGTATAAAGGCTTTCCTAAAAAGCCGTACTTGGGTGTTTCCAGCGAACGTACCTTTTTAACCAAAGACAAAACCATAAGCAGAATTGCCAGAATACCTATTAATAATAACAATCCACCCGAAAATAAAACAGCACCGCTGACGGTAAAAGAAAATTGCTGAGATAAAAAATTCATTAATAAAAATTAATAATTTAACTATACCGGTTGATTGGACCGTTGTAACTCTCTAAAGTTTGTTGTTATTAAATTATGTTCATTTTCACTGGCAATTATCTGCATGGCAATATGATTAAGCCCGGCAAAAAAGATTCCTTCACCGATACCAGCCGCCAGTAAATAATCTCTTTCCCCATCTGAAAGATAAAAAACTTTTTGAATTCTGTCAATTGCTGCCGGACTCTGTTTTAATAATAACTGCATGGAAGAGTTGGTGACAACAGCTTTTCCGTAATCAGAATCCAGAAAATCTTCAACATCTTGGGTAATGGTTGTCAATCCCAACCCGTATTTTCTGGCGCGTTTGGCAACAGAATAAACAAATCTGGAGGCATCCGGAAACTGCATCATCCACCAGGCTTCATCTATTATCAAAAGACGCTGCCTGCGGTCTTTTTTAATCCTGGTCCAGATAAAATCCAGCATCATATACATGGCTATGGGCCTTAATTCCTCTGAAAGTTCACGAATTCCGAAAGCGGTAAAAGTATTGTTAATCTCCACATTGGCCTGCTGGTCAAAGATACCGGCAGCACTCCCCTTAATATATCTTTCCAGCCTGCTTGCCAGCATATGGGCTTCTTCTTCTGCCATGGCGTTGAGTATTTTAAAAAGATCTTCCAAAAGAGGAGCAGGTTTCCGATGTGTTGTCGGATCAGGAGTAATACCTTTTTCTTTGTATGTCAGGATTAAAGCACGGTCAAGAATAGCGCTTTCGATTGGCGTTAATGTACCGCCCACCATAATCCTGACTAAACCGTGCAGGAAAAGTATTTTAAAGCGCAGCTCATCCTCATCTTTGTCATAAATCCCCGACAATTGAAAAGGATTCATTTTGCTTTTGCCGTCCTGGCTGAAGGAAATATACTGCCCCCCAATGGTATTGGTAAGTTTTTCGTACTCTTTTTCCGGATCAATAATAATTATACTTGTACCTAACATTAAAGTGCGCATGGCTTCCAGTTTGACAAAATAGCTTTTACCGGCACCAGATGTGGCAAAAACCACCATATTGCCGT
>DATDWK010000039.1:0-18868 GCA_035289685.1 Candidatus Dojkabacteria bacterium | reverse complement strand
ATCCCATAGCCAAAATGCGCAAAGAGGTCAAAGAGTTTGACGAGATGGTCTCGAAAACAGAGCAGCTGGAAGAGCTTGTCAAATATGTTGCCAAACTGGAAAATATTGCCAGGCATGTTTCCATACATGCCTGCGGTTATTTGGTTACTCCAAAAGAAATTACAACTTATGTTCCGGTACAGATAGAAACCAAGGGCGGCGGCAAGGTTATTACCCAGGTGGAAGGCCAGCACCTGGAACCCATGGGTTTAATGAAATTCGATTTTTTAGGACTCTCCAACCTTTCCATTATCGCTAAAGCAATAAAACAAATTGAATATAACCGTAAAAAAATTATCGACATTGAAAAAATACCCTTAGACGATGCCTTAACATTTAAACTTTTTCAAAGCGGAAACACCACAGGGATTTTCCAGTTTGAATCCGACGGCATGAAAAAATATCTGCGCGATTTAAAACCAACCGTAATCGAGGACCTGATCTTTTTAAATGCCGCCTACCGCCCCGGGCCTATGAAATATATTCACGATTACATAGAACGCAAGCAGGGCAAACAAAAAACTACTTATCTGCACCCCAGTTTAGAACCGATTCTGAAAAAAACATTCGGATACGCCATTTATCAGGAACAGGTAATCAATATAGCAGTGGAGTACGCCAAATACCAGTTGGGTGAAGCAGACATGCTGCGCCGGGCCATGGGTAAGAAAAAGCAGGAAATTATGGACAAAGAAAAGGTAAAATTCTTAAAAAAGGCAGTAGCAGCAGGACACGACAAAAAAAATGCCGCAGAGGTATTTGCCTACCTCGAACCATTTGCAGATTACGGATTTAACCGTTCCCACAGCGCCTGTTACTCTTTAATTGCTTTTCAGACAGCGTATTTAAAAGCACACTATCCGGTGGAGTTTATGGCCAGCTTACTGGAAAATGACGCGGATACACCCGATAAATTGAAAAAGGACTTACAAGAAGCCAAGGAAATGAAAATCAATATTTTACCCCCAGACATAAACAAGAGCTACGTTTCATTCAGCATTGAAGATCACAATAATATCCGTTTCGGTTTTAACGGAGTAAAAGGTCTGGGTGAAAAAGTGATGAAGTATATAGTCAAAGAGCGCAGGCTGAACGGTGCTTATCATAATCTCGACGAACTGCTGATGCGCAACAGCTCCCAAAAAGTAAGCAAAAAAGACCTGGAATGTTTAATTAAAGTTGGTGCTGTGGATAATTTCGGATACCGCAACCAGCTGCTCACTGCCTTGCCCGTGGTATTTGAAAGGCTCAACCGCTCGCAAAAGCAATTACTTGGCGGCCAGGCGGATATGTTTGACGAATCCAAATCAATAGGTAAGATTCTGGCTATCAACTTACCACTTGTAGAAAAGGAATCGGAAATGGAAAAACTAATCTGGGAAAAAGAACTTTTGGGCACTTTTATCAGCACCCATCCGCTGTCAAAATTCCAATTTCTGTATGCTACAGATAAAATTATCAGCCTGAGGTCAATCAGTGAATTGTCCAATAAAAAGAAATTCTCTACCCTTGCTTTAATTGTGAAAAGTAAAACCATTTATACCAAGAAAAAGGGAGATGCTATGGCTTTTCTGGAAATTGAAGACCTGGAAAGTAAATGTGAAGCAGTAATTTTTCCCAGGATTTATCAGCAGCTTAAAGAACAATTAATTGAAAATATCCCGCTGATAATAACGGCCACAGTTTCCCTGCGTAATGACCAGCAGGGGATAGTGATTGAAAACATTGTTGCTGCTGAAAGCCTGGACCCTAAGAAAGAAGCCATTATCAATATTACCCGGGAAAGGGATAAAGATTCGCTGGTTACTTTAAAAAGACTGCTCAAAGAAAATCCGGGTAAATTCAAGCTGAAAATAATTTACGGAGATCCCTATCAACCCAAGGAAATAGTTAAAAATGTCGCCCCTACAAATGAAGTAATTTCCTACATAAATAAATACCGTAAAAGGTGAAAACGAATTTTAAGAAACGTTTTGGCCAGAATTTTTTAATCAGCAGTAACTGGCCGCAAAAACTCGTCGAATTAGCAGAAATATCTCCTCAGGATACAGTTTTTGAAATTGGTGCCGGTGCTGGAGCCCTAACCAGGGTGCTTTTAGAAAAAGCGCAACTGGTGATCGCCAATGAAATAGATGTTTCCCTCTTGCCAAAATTAAAGTCAAAGTTTACCGGCAGGAAAAATTTTCACTTGCTGCCCGGGGATTTTCTGCAATTTGACTTAAATTCTTTACGGGTAAAAAAATTTAAAGTAGTGGGGTCTTTGCCATACAATATATCAAAAAAAATAATCAACATTCTGTTAACAAAGACTCCGCAACCCCAAAGCATCACAGTTGTGGTACAAAAAGAAGTGGCCGAAGATTATACCGCAGTACTTCCCAAATCAACCTTTCTCAGCAATTTTGTGCAGATTTACTCGCAGGTTGCTTATCTGGCAACAATTCCCAAAGAGGAATTTTATCCTGTCCCCAAAGTTTCCGGGGCAATTCTTCACTTTAAAAATATTTATGAGCGGTTTCCCGAAGCAGCATCTTTAAAAGCTTTTATCAAGCAGGGTTTTCTAACTCCCAGAAAAACCCTGGTAAATAATTTAAAATCTCTAAATAACAAGAATTCACTCTTAAATTTTCTAAAAGAGCTGCAGCTCAAACCTACAGTACGGGCCAGTGAGTTATCCCTCAAGGACTGGTATAATCTCTTTACCAAAATGCACAGTTAAATTCATTTATTGTTTTCATGTTTAAAATCCAAGCTACCAAGGGGAAAATGCGCCGTGGGCAGATACATACAGCACACGGTGTCATTAATACACCAACGTTTTTACCTGACGCTACCTATGCCACAGTTCCTTATTTGAGCATTCAGGATTTGAAGGAAATCGGTATCAAGGAAATTGTCAGCACGACACTGCACCTGGAACAGAAACTGGGCAGTCTCTACTTGAATAAAATGGGTGGCTTGCATAAATTTATTGGCTGGCAGCGACCAATTTTAACAGACAGCGGAGGCTGGCAGGTGTTTTCTTTAATCCACCGGCAGCATTCTTTGGAAAATATAGTCAGCGAAGCCGGCTGCACTTTTACAGAACATGCTACGGGCAAATCCCGTTTTCTTTCACCTGAAATCTCCCAGCTGATTCAATTTCTGATCGGCTCCGATATCCGCATTGCCCTTGACGAACCGATTAATATTGCTGACAGTTATCAGATTATCAAAAGTTCTGTAAAAAGAAACCTCAACTGGGCAGATAGGTCCAAAGATATGTTTTTACGTCTTCAGGGTTTGTCTGCAATAGATTTTAAAACTGAACAACAGCGTCCGTTGTTGACAGCAGTAGTGCAGGGCGCCAATAACCTAGAAATGCGCAAGATTTGTGCACAGGGTTTAAGGGAAATCGGCTTTGATATTTACGGATTTGGAGGCCTGCCGGTACATGCAGAAAAAGACTGGCGCAATTATGCACCTAAAGGTTTTTTTCATGAACTGATTGCTTATGTTGCTGAATTACTGCCGCAGGATAAGATCCATTACGGACTGGGAATCGGTTCACCCGACGATCTGTTTTATGCGGTTGAGGCAGGCTGGGATATCTTCGACAGCGTTCTGCCGACGCGCAACGCCAGGCATGGTCTATTATATGTGCATTCAGGCCAGGGTGACAAGTCTTATAAAACATATGACGCCCTGCATATTAAATCCAGGCGCTATGAATTCAGCAAAGACCCCATCGATAAACACTGTAATTGTACAACTTGCAAAAATGTTTCAAGAAGTTACTTGCGCTATTTGTTAAGGTCCAAAAATGGCACAGGATACCGCCTAGCCTCAATTCATAATTTAAAATTTTACCAGCAGTTTCTGGCAGATATCAGGGGGAAAATTATTTAAAACTTTTTATTGCTGATAATATAAGCCCCAAGCGATTGTCCGTGTGAGCCAGTTGCGTGAGAAGTTGTTCCTACCATGACAAGTTTAATTTTAATATCTGCAAGTTCCGGAATATTTTTTAATTCAGGATTGACGGTAAAACTGTAATCCTGTGCAGGATTTCCGGCGCTGATCTGCAGGACAGTATAGCCCCAGCCGCCGTTGCTGTTTTCATAAGTCTGATACCAGTCACCATGTGGTGCCCGGTCGCCGCCGCGGAATACAAACAAAGGAACACCGTATTTATTCCGAAAATTTTTATTCGCGTCGTCCATCAAGTATCCCAATGTGCTGGTACTCCAGCATAAACCCGAGCCGAAATAAAAACCGGGAGGCTGTACATAACCGTTCCAGGATTTCACATTAATGTACATCTGTCTGATTAAGGATATTCTGCTGCCTGGTCCCAGTATCGGTACTTTATTGATGCCTTTGGCACCGGCTACGGCATTCTCGTATTTTCTATAATAGTAATCTTGGGGATACAGTGGAGTCTCAATAAAATTATTCGTATAAATCATATCAGCATCAACTTTGATACCAGTACTGCCGACACTCCCGTAAAGCTCCTCAAATGCCTCCACTACTTTATAAGAAAACTCATCAATACGGTATTGGGAAACCGGGAATTCATCCTGTTTTGCTGCTGTTCCTGGCGAGTAACTGATAATTTCAACAGCCTCGTTATTATGAACAACCTGCTCCTTATTAATTAACCTGGGTAAACCAGCGTATGCAGCCAAACTATCCAATGTGGTAAAGTTGGTTAGGTCAGATCGGAAAAAGAGCAGTGCTGTAGCTACTCCTAAAAGCAGAAAAGAAGCCAATATAAGAATTACTAGTACCCGTCGCTTCATAATTAAAGTTTAAGCTCTAGATGTAAGATGTCAAGAAAATAAATTAAGTGCTACAATACAGTTAGACAGCAAGCAGTTACAAGTTTTTACCAAAAAACCCGCTTATGGGACAATTTAAATTACATGCCAACTTTTCTGAATCACCAGGCCAGCAGCAGGCTGTGGAGCTTCTTTTTCAAGGAATTAGCAACAATGTAAAACACCAGACACTATTGGGAGTTACCGGATCTGGAAAAACTTTTACCATGGCAAATATCATAGCCCAGGTGCAAAAACCCACATTGGTTTTAGCCCACAATAAAACCCTTGCTGCACAGCTTTATTCGGAATTTAAAGAATTCTTTCCAGAGAATGCAGTGCATTATTTTGTTTCATATTACGATTATTACCAGCCCGAAGCCTATGTGCCGCAGCGCGATTTATATATTGAAAAAGAATCTGATATAAACAAAACCATTGAAAAGTACCGCAATGCAGCTACCCAGGCGCTTATGACCCGCAAAGATACTTTAATTGTAGCCAGTGTTTCATGTATTTACGGTTTGGGCGAACCCGAAGATTACAAAGCGCTGAGCAGAATTGTAACTGCAGGGGAACATTATCAAAGAGACAAATTGCTGCGGCATCTTTCAGACATGCAATACGAACGCAGTCAATATGATTTTTCACCCGGTCTGTACCGTGTGCGGGGTGATACAGTGGAAATTTACCTGGCATCGGCAGACCAGGTTGTCAGAATTGCTTTATTCGGCGACGAAATTGAAGACCTCAAAATCATCAATCCCCTAACTGCCGAAGTCCTGGAAAAGCCTAAATCTCTAATTATTTTTCCGGCTAAACACTTTGTCACTCCTTACGAATCGTTAAAAAGCATTTTTCCTGTGATCAAAGACGATTTGAAAAAACAGGTGGCTTTTTTTAAAAAACAAAATAAACTGCTTGAGGCACACCGTTTGGAACAAAGGGTAAACTTTGACTTGGAAATGCTTGCAGAAACAGGATACTGCTCCGGTATAGAAAACTATTCCAGGTATATTGACCGCAGGGCACAGGGTACTCCACCGTCAACTTTACTGGATTACTTTCCTGAAGACTGGCTTTTATTTATTGATGAATCGCATATTACTATTCCGCAGGTTAGGGGAATGTATAATGGAGACCGGGCACGCAAACAGACACTGGTGGATTACGGGTTCCGCCTGCAAGCTGCCCTTGACAACCGTCCCCTAAAATTTACTGAATTCCAAGCCCGTCTGCAAAAAGTCATTTATGTATCGGCAACCCCCAATGAATATGAAAAAAACTTGAGCAAAGCCAGTGTGCAAAAGCATCCTGAGTTATTAAATCCTAATTATAATGGTGTTGTCGAGCTGCTGATCCGGCCGACAAGTTTATTAGACCCGCAGATTGACGTCCGTCCAATTACTGCTGACCAGGCAGACAGGTTAAGAAATGATTTAATAAAAAATAATTACCGTTTTATGACATTCGCAAAAACACAAAACTTTTCCGGAGATAATCAAATAGACGATTTACTAAAGGAAATAAAAGCAAATGTAGCTAAAGGTCAAAGAGTTTTGATAACTACTCTGACAAAACGCATGGCTGAAGACCTGGCGGCATTTCTTGTAGAAATCGGAATTAAGGTGCATTACCTGCATTCAGACTTCGACGCCATTAAACGGGTCGAATTACTGCAACATTTACGCCAGGGATTTTATGACGTTTTAGTCGGGATTAATTTACTTCGTGAAGGCTTGGATCTACCGGAAGTTTCCCTAATCGGCATTTTAGACGCTGATAAAGAGGGATTTTTACGCTCCAGCACAAGTCTGGTACAGATTATCGGCAGGGCAGCCCGACATAACCAGGGCAGAGTTATTATGTATGCCGACCATATCACCGGAAGCATGAAAACAGCTATAGACGAAACCTACAGACGCAGGAAAATACAGGAAGCATACAATATAAAATACGGCCTTACTCCGCAAACTATTGTCAAAGAAATACGGGAATTATTAATCCGCAGTGTAGAGGAGGAAACTGAAAAAAAGACAACTGTTGTTACGGATTTTTTCAAAAGGGCAGAGAGTTTTGCTGCGCTTGACAGTAAAAATAAAAAGGTGCTTTTGCATGAAATGGCAACCCAAATGGAAATTTATGCCGATATGCTTGAATTTGAAAAAGCCGCAGAATTAAGGGATTTGCTCAAGGATTTGCAGAAAAAGTAACTTCCGGAAAGCCATTTTTACTAAGTTTGATTCGATGCTGCGCCGGTATTTTGGCCACGGCGGCGTTCCTCCAAACCGAATTCTATAATAATTTGCAGTACCGCTAAAATAGGAACCACCAGAATCACTCCAATGATTCCAAACAAAGTGAATGCCGCCAGGAATCCGAAAATGATCACCAAAGGGTCCAGGCCGATGATCCGGTTCATGACATTTGGAGATAAAATAATGCTTTCAAATTGCTGAATGATCATAAATAAAACAATAACATAAATAATTACATAACCTGGATTGGAACCAGCAGCAACAATTGCCGTAAATGCACCTGTTAAAGTCGGACCAAAGCCGGGTATAGCTTCAAAAATAGCTGCAGCAAAGGCAATAGGCAGGGCATAATTATGCAGGGTGTATCCGGGAATTACAGCAGCTGGAAGCATTATTCCTACCCAGGTGGTAAAACTGACCAAAATCATTAAAAGGAATTGCCCGCGCAGCCATGCCCCCAGCTTATATTCAATTCTTTCCAATAATTTTAAGTATTTTTCCCTGGTTTGCTTGGCAAATGTCAGCATTAGACCGGCATAAACATCCTCTTTACGCACTAGCATATATAATGAAATCATAATTACTGAAACAACGCTGATCATAAAGGTGATTGCCGAATTTAAAACTCCTAGTGCACTGCTGAAACTGTTTAAAACAAACTCTACATTGATATTTTGCACTGATGAAACATAGGTGCTCAAGCTTAATTTAAGCGCATCGGCATTTACCAAATTATTCAACCAGGGGAATGTCTGTGTTAAATAACTGACAACCTTTACCAGAATATCCGGCAATTGATTGAGCAAGCTGCCTAGCTGGCTGATAGCCTCATTCACAATTGTGACCAATACCAAAGTAAGCAGCAGGAAAAAGAGCAGGTAGATAACAATCGCACTGACTATGCGGGGTACTTTTTTTGTTTCCAGAAAATCCACCAATGGCCTGAAAGCTGAATTGAGAATGAAAGCAATGAAAAATATAAAAAATACCAACCTGATTTCCCAGAGAAAAACCAGAAGAAATACAATCAACAACATCAATACAAACGATTTGACCGATATTTCGATTTTAAATGTTTTCATAATCGGATTAATTATATAAAAAAATGTTTTTTCTTTAAGAGTTCAACTTCTTTAAACAAATCCCGCAAATAAATAACTGTCAGGGATACAGAAAAAATTACCGTAATCATGAGTATCCATAAATATGTTCTTTGCATAATTACATTTAACAATATTAACAAATTTGCCAGCCAAAGGAAAATCAGCCAGACTGTGCCGGAATGATAAAGTTCAAAAGAACTCTTGAGTATAGACAACAGATTATATTTAAGCAATTTATTCAGTGTAGTAAAGCTGATGTGACTGTCATGGAAGTAAACAGCTTTAATAATAATAATTGCAAACCCGAATGCCATGAATATAAATGTCAGTAAATCAGAGTAACTGGAGACAATCGGCAGGTCGGCTGAAGCCACAACAGTTTCAAACGCAAAAACAGCCGAGCTGAAGTTAATTATTTCAATTTTTATGGAAAATAAAGCCGCTATAAAAAATACCCCTATAAGTTTACCCAAAACCAGGATAATTGCAGGAAATAATGAGTAATCAATCAGTTTAATGAAGGATATTGACATCGGCAGTAAGCTTAAACTTTGTTTATTTTTTTACAGTTTCCGCCTTATTTACCATCATGGCAATCCTCGATTTATAACGGGATCCTGTATTTTTATGAATAACACCCTTTTTAACAGCAAAATCTATTTTTGCATACGCTGTACTCAAGGACTTTGCCAGCTCCGGGGCATTGCCGTTTCCGCTTAAATCTTTCACAGCTTTTCTGGCTTCCTTAAAATCATGAATAATTATAATATTAAAGCTTCGGCGTCTGGAACTAACCCTTAATGCTTTTTTAGCCGATTTTGTATTTGCCATATAAAAAAACCTTAAAAAACTTGATTAAAAACTAGTTGATTCTATCAATTAATCGCTTATGAAACAAGCTGAAAATATAGATTTCTGCTACAATCATACTTATGAAAACCGCTCATGAGATTAAAGAATATTATGAACAGCTGCAAAAGAGAGTACAAGCACTTTTAAAAAAAATGCAACCGGAACAGCTGAAAATCAAAGCCCGAGATTTAAGGGTTTTAACCCAAGCTGCTGATTTTTGGTCAAATGCGCAGCAGTCTCAAAAAAGTATGCAGGAACTGGCAGATCTGGATTCCAGCTTACAAACTATTGAGTCTCTGCAAAAAAACCTGGAAGATATTGAAACTATGCTTAATCTGGTTCAGGATCCCGAGAATACTCCGGGTGAAGCAGATCCGCAAGTCTGGCAGGAAATTGCAGAAATGCAGGAAGACCTGGATAAATTTATCAGCAATTATGAACTGGAAACTTTTTTAAGCGGAAAATACGATAAATTCAACTGCCTGCTTTCGATTCATGCGGGTCAGGGAGGCACAGAAGCTCATGACTGGGTAGCCATGCTTTTACGCATGTACCTGCGCTATCTGCAAAAAATAAATTTCAGCGTGGAAATTATCAACAAAGTACCTGGAACAGAAGCAGGAATCAGCACAGTGACTTTGGAAGTCAAAGGAAAATTCGCCTACGGCTTTTTAAAAGGGGAGCACGGTACTCACAGACTGGTCCGTGTTTCGCCGTTCAATGCCCAAGGACTCAGGCAAACCTCATTTGCCGGAGTTGAAGTAGTCCCCTTATTTGAAGACGATATTGAAATAAAGATAAATTCTGATGATTTGGATTTTTCAGCAGTGCGTTCTTCAGGAGCAGGCGGACAAAATGTCAATAAAGTTTCCACATCGGTTAGGCTGTTGCACAAACCGACAGGAATTGTAGTAGCCAGCCAAAACGAACGCAGCCAGCTGAGGAATAGGGAAGCAGCTTTGGCACTGCTTAGGGCAAAATTGTTTCAAATAGCACAGAAAAAACAAGCCCAGCTGGAGGCAGAGGCAAAAGGGGTCCATAAAATGGCCAGCTGGGGAAATCAGATCAGAAATTACATCCTCAATCCGTATAAATTGGTAAAAGACCTGCGTACCAAAGTAGCAAGCACAAATCCGGAATCAGTACTAGACGGAAATTTGCAGGAATTTATTGCAGCGGAAATCCGTATGTAAAAAAATTTTTGATTAATTTTTTATTTGGGAATAATCAAAACTTCACCGGGAAAAATTAATGCCTGGCTGCCGTTTGGCAGAAATCCGATTTTTTCTTTATTTAAATTCAAAATTTTTTTCCATTGAAAGCCGTCAGCATAAACAGCTTCAGCAATTTCCCATAAGGTATCTCCGAGTTTGACTTCATAAGAACCCACACCAATATCTCCTTTTTCATAGTTAGTTGCCTGCCAAATACCCGTTAATTTGATGCGCATTGCCGTTCCTTCCGCCTTTTCCAAAGCACTTAAGCCGGCAGCCCGTGCTCTGATTGTTCTGGCTCCATCGCTAATATCACCTGCAGGTTCAGTCGGTTCTATAATTTCTGATAATAACTCGCCATTTTCTTGCGGACCTTTTTGAAAAATTCCGCTTAAACCATTGGCAATCAGGATAACCCCCACTAAAATAAGAATAAATCCCAAGACCAGCCAAACCCTTTCCATTCTTAACCTATATTTTGCCGGCTGCACCTGAGCAAGTAGTTTTTCCTGATATTCAATATTTTCCTTTTGTTTCTGTACAATTCTTTGCTTGTGCTGTTTCTTCTTTCTTGCCATGTTTTGGGATAATGAAATTAATTTTTGATAAGTTATCCGGGGCAGATCTGTTAATATTATACAAAATTTTGTAAAAAAGTAAATATAGTAATTTATTGTTTACGAAAATTAGCTGCAAATCTGGTGTTTACTTAAATAATTTGAATATTAAGCGATTTTCCATTAAACTGGTAATCTGAACTTTAATTGCTACCAATATACTTCATTTAATTATCAAAACTTTAAATGATTCAATTTGTTACTGTATCAAAAACTTATCCCGAGGATATTGTAGCGCTGGCTGATATTTCTTTGGAAATAGCCAATGGTGAATTTGTTTTTTTGGTCGGTCCCTCGGGTTCAGGAAAGACCACGCTGATACGTTTATTGATACGGGAAGAAACTCCTTCAGCGGGTAAAATTTATTTTCAGGATGAAGATATCACCCAATATAACCGCTCCAAAGTTTACGGTTTAAGAAGAAAAATCGGAGTGATTTTCCAGGATTTTAAACTGATACCGGAATTGACCGCCTTTGAAAATATTTCCTTTGCCATGGAAGCCGCAGGAAAATCTGAAAAGGAAATCAGGGATAGCGTCCCCTATCTTTTAGAAATAGTCGGATTGGCAAACAGGATGCATTTTTTCCCCAGGCAATTGTCAGGTGGGGAAAAACAAAAAGTTGCCATTGCCAGGGCCATGGCCAATAACCCGAAACTGTTGATTGCTGATGAGCCTACGGGTAATCTTGATCCGGATTCTTCCTGGGATATTGTACAGATCTTATCAAAAATCAACAATTGGGGTACCACTGTCCTCATGTCAACCCATGGTTCGGATATTGTTAACAGCCTGCATAAACGGGTTATCAAACTAGTCAACGGCCAGATTGAAAGAGACGATATGAAAGGCAGCTACGATAATATCGACGACTTTACTTTTAAAATTATGAGCCAGAGCCAACAGAATGAACATGTTCTTAATCAAAAAGAAACCAGTAAAAATAAGGGTTCTGACACTAATACCAAAAATGACAAATCACCCAAAAAGAATACCTATAAAAAGGAAAAAAGCATTGACAACCTGTTTGACAGTGAGATTTCAGAAGAGGAAATTGCAGAAAAGGCAAAAAAAATCAGATTAAATGATTTAGACCTTCAGGAAAAAACCAAAAAACAGCTGATAAAGATTGGTTATCAAAATTTACAAGACCTGATTACAGCCGGAGTGGAGGAATTACAGGATCTGGTAGAAAAAAAAGAATTAACACACCAGGAATTAAAAAAAATCTCTTTGGTGATTAAGAATTTTATTTCAAATTTAGCTGTTACTGATAAAAACTAAAATGGGATTATTTATCAGTTTTAAAAGAACTTTCAGTAATACTTCCAAACAAATTAAGCGCAGCGGCTGGTTATCTTGGGCTTCAATACTGGTGATGGCCCTGGCTTTTTTTATTGCCACCATTTTTATAATTCTGGCATTTGCATCAAATTTGTTCCTGCTTTCTATTGAAAACAAGCCGCACATTTATATATTTTTTCAAACCGAAGTTAATGAAGACGAGATTATTTCCTTAAAAGAAGAGTGGTCTAAACTTCCGGAAATTGACTACATTGAATACACTAAGGAACAGGATGCCTTGACTGAATTCAGGGAAGTACAGGAGCGCACCAACCCACAGGTAGCCGAAAGTATTAGAGACAGCGTTTTACCGGCAAGTTTGGGGATCCGTCTGCACTCCATCCAGGATGCCGATAAAATAATTGAATTAGCTCAAGCCGAACAGGCGGACAATCCTGATATTTTCGCAGTGCGCTTCAGCAAAGATATCATAGATACTATAAAAACTTTATTTTACTGGCTGCGCTTGGGCGGAGGCGTGATTATGGCACTGCTGCTTTTGGTGATCTTTCTTTTCACATTGCTTACTGTGGAATTCAGAACATTTATCCGTTCAGAAGAGATTGGTATTATGCAGCTGGTGGGAGGCAGCTTGTGGTTTATCCGTGCGCCATTCATTTTAGAAGGTGCCATTTACGGCCTGATCGGATCTTTTATTTCTACTTCAGTTATTTTTGCCTCATATATCTGGATATTTCTAGCCAATAATGATTCCCGAGCCGTAACTTTTGTATTGGGACTTTTCGGAGATATTAAAATTCCCCAGCTGGAAATTTACCACTATGGAATAATATTTTTGGGCATGATCATACTCGGTGGTTTTATTGGCGCCTTTAACAGCATGGTAGCAATCAGGCGTTATATCAAGTAGTAACTGCTTTCCGGCTTATAGTTGAAATTTACCTGTCATTTCCGCTACAATATTAAAACAACACTATGAAATTACCACAATTATTTAAAGAAAACCGTCTCATTTCCCTTTTAGCAATTGTCCTGCTTTTTCTGGCAAGCAATTTATCTTTATTCACGGTAGTGTATGCTACTCCAGAAGATGACCTGGCTGTAGTACAAAAAAAACTGCAGGAAATCAGAAATAAAAAAAATGGTATTCAAAATAATATAAAAAATGAAAAAAATATCCTGGATCAATTAACAGCTGAAATCAATAAGCTCAAAAACCAAATTGATCTGCTTAACACCCAGATTGAGGAAAAACAGCTGATAATACAGGAACTGCAGTTAAAAATAGATATCCTGACAAACCAAATTACTGTTACAGAAGCAGAAATTACCATTGCCCAAAATGAAATAACTGAATTGCAGAAAGAAACAGACAAGCGTTTGGTGGATATGTATTTGGACCAAAAAACTTTTTCCCAAGTGAATTTAATTTTTTCCAGCGCCGGAACAGATTTTATTAAATACGATCTATATCAAAACACGATTCAGGAAAAAACCAATGCCTTGCTCGCCGAGTTGAAAAATAAAAAAGTAGAACTTAATGCCAAAAAAGTGCAGCTGGAAGACGATAAAATTACCGTATTAAAAGACGAAACCCAGTTACAAGAAGAAAAAATTGCCATGGAACAGGATAAAGCCGACCTGGATCAGCAGAGGCAGATTTACTACCGTAAAAAAAGTGAGAGTAATTCCAGAATCGGATATAATAAAGATCAGCTGGAAAACCTTACTGAAGAAGAGCAAAAAGTTCTGGCAGAACAGACTAAACTGGAGCAAATTGTTTTTGACCGCATTTCTAAAATTCCTAACGGCTCCTATGTTGCCGAGGGGACAATCATAGGATATGAAGGCTGTACAGGTTACTGCACAGGTCCGCACCTGCATTTTGCAGTAAAAATCAATAATGCCTATACCAATCCCTGCGGAGTACTTCCTGCAGGTGTTCTGGGTAATTGCGGCAACGGTGCCGGCCAGATGCAGTGGCCTTTACGGGGAACCTTTGTTTTAACAAGCGGTTACGGCTGGCGCTGGGGTAAATTTCATTATGCAATTGACATCGCATATACCGCAGGTTCAGGCCCAATATACGCAGCCCATAACGGTTGGATGTACAGGGGTTTCGAGCCTTGTTCCGGACCGATATGCAATAATGGTGGAGCCAACTATGTAATTATCTGTGAAGATAAAAATAACTGCGGTAATGGCAGAAAAACCATGTACTGGCATCTAAAGTAAAAAAATCTCCAGGTTTTAGAATTTTTTAAAGTTTTCAGCTTATTATTTCAGCTGTAATTATTTTTAATGGATTTGCAATGCAACCAAATTATCTTAAAAAAGCTAAATATTTACCTAAACTTATACTTATATTAATTCTGATATTTCTTCTGATCAATTCTTTGGTCATGACTACTTTTAACGTAACTGCCCAAGAAAATTCCTCTTTAGTAATCACAGAATTAATGCCCAATCCTTCGGGAGCAGATGATACAGGGGAGTGGCTTGAAATTTATAATGCTTCCTCCACTAATCAAAATTTAAATGCTTGGCGGCTGGAAGGCAGTACCTTAGAGGACATCACTATCTTGCCACAGGAGCATCTAATTATTGCGCGGAGTCCGGTAACGTTACAAAATAGCTACACTGACTTAACAGCCAGAATAGTTCCGGGCAGTTTTGTCCTGCTCAATTCCGGAGATACCATTGAACTTACTAACTCTGCTACAAATGAGAAGTCAGTTTTTGTTTATACCCAGGCAGAAGAGGGTAAAAGTTTTGAATTATTAAAAGGTGATTGTCAGGTGGTTCAAAAAAACATTTTGGGGAACAGTATCGGCAAGGATAATAATTCCTGTGCAATTTTTTTAACTCCTACGGCAACCTTAAGTCCTGTACCTAGTATACAAAAAATAACTGCTACTCCGAGTCCTACTGAAAATAAAGTTATAAATTCTCAAAGCACCAAGAATATCAGGGAACAAATTAAACTTGCTGTACCTAGAATTTACCGTTTATAAAATTTCAGATTCTTTTCAGGTTTGAAATTTCTATGCAATCATTTAGTGTGAAATTTCCTACGGATATCCTTTTTAAACTTACCAGACTGGCCGGTAGATTCAGTTTGGCACCCAGATCTTCGGCAAACTGCCTGATGTAAGTTCCTTTGGAACATGCAATTTCCAAATCAAGATAAGGAAATTCGAAAAATCCTTTCTCTTTAATATTTTCCACTGACGTAGGGGAGCCAGATGATCTCATATCAATGCCTTTTCCCAACATTGCGATTCTTGTAATTTCAATTTCTTTCCTGGGAATATCTATTATAAGTTCTTTTAAGTTACTATTACTAATTGGTGTGAGCTTGAGCTGTTTCTTGTCCGGTGAAACAATCACCTCATGCCTGTAGCGTTCATCCCTCATTAAGACCCGAAGCTTTTTCCCGGCTACTTTTACAGAACTGTATAAAGAGACATACTGTTGCTGTTTTCCTATAAAAGAATCTAAAATCTCCTGTAAATTCATCGGTAGGTCATTAGGATTGCATAGAGACATTGCAGTCACCTTACCTTCAGGGTCCTGGGTAGCGGTTGCCACTCCTAATATTATTCTGGTTTGATAAATTTTGTTCATATGCATTAATTGATCTGAAAGTTTGGTTGCCTTACCAACTAAAATGATCATCAGCCCGGAAGAAAACCTGTCCAGAGCCCCTGCATGGCCTACCTGACGAATTTTGAGGGTTTTTCTTACTTCACTGACCAGATCATGGGAGGTAATTCCTGGCGGTTTATTTAATAAAATGACTCCAGAAGGCCTGCCGAATTCATCCCTTTTTAAAGTATTTACTTTTATTTCCATGGTTTTATAATTTTTTTAGTATATTTGATCAAAATCCATTAAAATAGTGTTAACCGCTCTCGACATTCCCAATAATTTCAGCTAGATTATTATTATGGAAATCCTTTACGATACCTTAAAACTCTTGGCAGGCATGCTTATTATATTACCGGCGAGCGGTTTGCTCATATACTCCTTAATCCATATTACCAGATACTTGCGTATGCGTGATTATTTAGTTGTTTTTTTGGTTATTGGATTTGCTACAGCCCTGCCCGAACTATTTATAGGACTGCAGGCTGCAAGCAGTAATCACCCTAATATTGCTCTGGGTAATGCTTTAGGCAGTTCGATTGCGGCAATTTCTTTAATAGCCGGTGTAGTTGCCATATTTAATAAAGAATTCAAAACCAGCAAATTTTTTACATCCCTGGATCTTACACATTTAAGTATTTCTGTTATTTTACTTTCTCTTTTGGCAAGCGACGGTTATCTTTCCAACATTGACGGTATCCTGCTTTTAATAAGTTTCACCTATTATTTATTAAGTATTTATACTTCACCTGCTCAATATAAGTTGCCGGAAATCAAAGTAAATAAAAAGTATTTGCTGCTTTATCTTTTTGTGGCTGTGATATCGGTATTAGGTATATTTTTTGTATCACAATCGGTGGTAGCATCAACAATTAATTTAGCTAAATCAACCAGCCTGCCGACAATTTTAATAGCCCTGACAGTACTTGCGCCGCTGGGTGCAGTTCCAGAATTAATTTTTGAACTGGAAATCAATAAAAAAAGTATCAGCAAACTGACATTCGGTGAATTATTCACGAGTGTCCTGGTCAACTGTACTTTTATAGTAGGTATAATTGCCTTAATCAAACCCTTTGCCATTGAAAAAAATATCCTGTTTTATTCAACAGCGTTGTTTTTAGTGCTTCTGTTAATAGCCTTTAATTCATTTTTACGCAGCAGGCAAATGCTTCATTGGAAAGAAGGGGTTATCCTGGTTATAGCATACTTGGTTTATCTTGGCAGCAACTTTTATATATATATTTCTACACTTTAAAAGCGCTCGGACAGATTTTATTTAAAAAACATCCTTGGCAGTGTGGTTTTTTGGCATGGCAGATTTCACGGCCATGAATAATCAGCATAGTGGCAAGGCGCTCCCACTGGGCCTGGGGATATAATTTCAGCAATTCCTGTTCCACTTTTTTGGGGTCTTTTTCCAAGGTTAAACCCAAGCGTTCAGTCAGTCTTAATACATGAGTGTCAACCACAATACCTGCATTTTTATGAAACCAGACAGATAAAATTACATTAGCGGTTTTACGGGCAACTCCGGGAATTGTCAGCAAATCCTGCATATTATCAGGCACTTTACTATGGTATTCCTTAATGATTTTTTCGGCGGCCGCCTTGATATTCTTGGCTTTATTATTATAAAACCCGGTGGAAAATATATATTTTTTCAGTTTTTCTAGTGGAAGTCGTGCAAAAGCCTCCACATCCGGGAATTTTGCAAACAATTCTCTGGTTACTTTATTTACCCTGACATCTGTGCACTGTGCCGAAAGTATTGTAGCAACCAGTAACTGCCAGGTATTTTTATGAACCAGGGCGCATTTGGCGTCAGGATAGGCTTTTCTTAATTTGGCATAGATCTCTTTTGTATTTTTCGCCATGCGGATGTTAATATTTAGCACAAATTATCTCATAAGGTATTTTTTTTAGAAATGGATTTTGCCAAAATAAAAAGACATGATTGGATTATTACCATCATCAGCTTCATTATCCTGACAGTCGGGGCATTTATAATATTTTCCACTACATACAATGCTTCATCAGAAACCGCCGGTGCAGGGAGCTTTCCCAAACAGATAATTTTTATCATATTCGGTCTGGTCTGCTACTTTTTACTTACTATGATTGATTTTACCTGGTTTCAAAATAATACGGTATTAAAAATACTGTACGGAATAATTATATTATTATTAATTTATGTCAAGTTTTTCGGCACTCAAATTGCCGATACCAACCGCTGGATTGACATTGGTTTTTTCTCTTTACAGCCGTCCGAATATGCAAAAATTGTCATAATTTTAATTACTGCAGGAATGTTTACCATTAAAAATAAAGTGGTTTCAGATAAAGTGATTAAATTCCACCAAACGGCAAAAGTTTCTTCATTTCTACAGCGGATTACGGGCAATCTTCAAGAGTCCTTTCCGTTTATTTACCGGCTACTGGCCAATGCACTGGTGGTTTTACCTATAGTATTTATGATACTGTCACAGCCTTCGCTGGGAAATGCTTTGATTACGATAGTTCTCTGGCTGATAATGATTATGCTGTTAATCCCGGCAGCAGAACAGGGCAAAGTTTTGATATTTTTTACCACTTTAACCCTGTCAATAACTATTTTTACCCAGTTTTTTACATATAATCAGGATACTGGAAATTTTGAATTACTGACCAGCTACGCAAATTTGAATTTCTTGGTGATAGGCGCATGTTTAATATTAATGGGTCTAATTTTTCTTTTTTTAAAAATTCAGCCTGCAACAGCATTCTTCTTTATAGGTTTAGCCTTATTTCTCTCCCTGGTTTTTATATTCAGCTGGAACCAGGTTTTAAAACCTTATCAAAAAGACCGTGTGGCGACTTTTTTACAGGGCCCTGAAGCCGATCCCCTGGGGTCTGGTTTCCAGGTGATTCAGTCCAGAATTGCGATAGGATCGGGCAGATTGAGCGGGCGGGGTTTTTTACAGGGAACCCAGAGCAGTCTGAATGTGCTGACACAAGCTCACACTGACTTTATCTTTGCCGCTTTAAGTGAAC
>DATDWK010000038.1:0-4340 GCA_035289685.1 Candidatus Dojkabacteria bacterium | reverse complement strand
TTCCAAAAACGTTTCTGTGTAACTTGCACCGCCTGCCGGATCAAAACCGATCTCCATGTAAACCGAAGCATTGTTCAAAAAAATATTGACAAAGGAGGATTCCGAACCTGCGGAAAATGTCCCGGTGCCCATTCCCAGCTTAAAAATACCGTCGTAACTACCGATCTCCACATTTAAGAATTCCTCGGTAGCCAAAAGGGTGCCGCCGGTGGCTGCACTGTAATACCTGACGCGGAAATCGCAGGTATCAGCACCTGCTGCAACACATGCTGGGCTGCCGTTGACCACATTGGTGCCGTCTGCGACATTAACAATCTTGCCCTGGAAATTGATGGTGTCGTTGGAAGCTGCCTGCACATTTTGCACATGGAAGCTGAAAATGAAAGAGCTAATCAGGATGTGAGCCAGAAGTAAAAAAACGGGGATAAAAAAAGATACCGTAAACAGATACCTAATAAGCAATACAACTTTTGTAAGCGAATTCCTAGGCAGTTTCAATAGTTAAGGCAATAATTTTAGATAAAATGTGCAATTTATCTACACTTATTATATGCAAATTTTATCTAAAAAGACAACATTTTAAGGCCAAAAATGATTAAAAATTATCAGCGATTTGCTTAATTCCCTATTTTTATAAATACTCCCCGGAAATTGACGTGCAATTACAAATTAGCTAGAGTGTTTTTAGGTGTATTTCGCACTTAAAGTTTTTTTATGCTTAAATTTCTATATAATCACAACTGGATTGTCATTGCAACCTGCATAATTTTAGCCTCTTTTCTTGTGGCTTTTTGGCTGTATCCCTATATCAAAAGCCAGAAAAAGCTGCAGATTCTTGGAATCACAATCTGCACAAGTTCTCCCTGTGATTCTCAGCCTGAAGAAGTAACTGTAACGGCCTTTGTGGGTGCTAAAGAGATCAGATTCAAAGTATATCCAGAAAAACGCATCCCTCTTGTAAACAACTGGAGCACTGTCACTGACGTCACCCTGCAGAATTGTTCAAATTTAGACAGCATTCAATTTAACGGAATTGTTACGAATAATCTTGGTGAAGGTACTTTAATTCTGCCCTTAACTCCACCGGTGCTCAACGATAACTACCGTTTTATGATTAAAGGCTTATCCCATCTAAGAAGAATTTATAATTGCTACCCTATCAGTATGATGTTTGAATATTTTGACCTCACCAAAGAAAATAAAGACCTGCTGGCAGGAGAAATCAGCATTGTTTATAACAATTTCATCAATGCGCTGGATTTGTCTGTAATGATGAACGACCTGTTCTCTAATGATGTAAAAGCAGACTTAAATCAGGACGGCCTGGTAAATTCACTTGATTTATCCAACCAGATCTATAATTTTTATGATTTCGGCGAATAAAATATGAAATGTTTGCTCAAAATTAGCATTATCTTTATCAGTTCAGTGATTTTCTTAATTATTAGCAGACAGATATCACAAGCTGCCAGTATTTACTTTTCACCCTCAAACGGCAGCTATTTGCAAAGATGTGAAAGTGAAATTGCCGTTATTTTAAATTCCGAAGGTAAACCCGTAAATGCCCTGGACCTGGAAATAAATTATGACCCGGCTAAAATAGAAATTATTGACCAAAACACAGAGGTGCCTGGTATTCAGATCCTCAAAGGAACTGCATTGGAAGCATTTGCCTATAATCAAACCAATAATACAAACGGCACCATCAAAATCGCCCTGGCAAATTTTTTAGCTGATTTTAATGGCACGGCACCTATTGCCAAGATCCGCTTTAGGTCAATTGGTGCCACTACCAGTGCCGGATTTTCAATAAAATTCAGCGGCAGCGGCGATACCTACGACAGCAATGTGGCAGAAGCATTCAGCAGTCTCGATATTTTAACTAGCGTGAGTGGCGCCACAGCAAATTTTAATGCAGGAATACCAGGAGTTTGCGGTTCAATCGGTAATGCTCCCGATATTATTTTTATCAACCCGGTAAACGGCCAGGTTAACGTTCCGGAAAACGCCCAAATCTGCTTTGAAATTGAAGACCTGGAAGCAGATATCGATATTACTTCGGTAAAAATTATTTTAAACAGTGAAATTTATTCATATAACAACGCTAATGTCACCTACACGGGAAATTCAGGCAAGTATATGTTTTCAGTGACACCGCTAACCCCGATTCCCCAAAATAATGGGTCGTATTTGACAGTTTTCGTCAGGGACTTGAACTTTAACCAGAATTCCGAAACCATAAGTTTCAACAGCCTGATTATTGGCACAACCAAAGGCACCCCACCCAAGGTAAAATTTATCTATCCTTATGAAAATGCTACTGACGTTGCAGTTAACAGTCCTATAGATTTAGTAATCAGCGATCCAGAAGCAGATTTAGACCAGTCCTCAATAAAAATTCTGGTAAACGGTGTTGTTTATGACTTATCTACTTCAGGGGTCACTTTCACCGGAGATGCTGCGATTTTAAATATCAATATTGATCCGCAAAGCGATTTTCCCAAAGGGGCAGATTCTTTTATTACAGTTATTGCCAAAGACCTGCAGGGTAATCTGCTGACAAAAACCATTAAATTTTCCACAGTTAAACCTACTCCTCCATTAATTGAAGAGCTTTTAAAACTGGACTTAAGCCAGCTTTTGAAAGATTTTAATAATTCTTTGCCTCCGGGGCTTTTAAAGGACCTGGGATTCGTGGGTATTATTTCTCTGCTGCTGCTTACTTTAGGAAGTTTAACTACGTTGTTTAATCTGATCTATTATGCAAAACATCACGGACTGGCAGTAGGAATGATAATTGATAAAAATACCGCTTTTACCTTGGGCGGAGTTATGGTAGAGCTTTTTAAGGATAACAATAAAATTGCTGAAGAAAAAACCAATCCCTGGGGAAAATTTTACCTGGAAAAAATCCAGGGACTCACTCCTTTTCAGGCGATTGAGAATACTTTTCAATTGCGTATCAGCTATCCCGGATATCAGATTAAAAAAGTTGATCTAGTTATCAGAAATAACATGCCTGTCAAAGTAATCACTCTGCTAAGATGGCACTATTCATTAAAAGACTTGTCTATAAGGTTTAAAAACTTAATTCGCAAGGAGTTTTTCCTGATAAATTTGATTGCCCTGGTCATGAGCATTTTTGCATTTATCTTTGTAAGTTCCTCTATCAACCAGGTGATTTTAATTGCTTCGTTCCTGCTCGCTGTTTTATCCCTCCACAGAAAGCTTTTTATAGGAGAATAGGCTTAAAATTACCTCGGTTATTCGTGGGCTTTGTCAATTTCGCGGAAACGCGCCTGTTCCTTTACAAAGAACAGCTCCACCTGTCCGGTGGGCCCGTTGCGGTGCTTGGCTATGGTAAGATTGCGGTTTTGGATATTGCTGTCTTCTTCTGAGGAAACTCTGCTTAAAAACAGCACTATGTCGGCATCCTGTTCAATGGATCCGGAGTCGCGCAAGTCTGAAAGCTGTGGCACGGCATCGTTTCTTTGCTCCACTGCCCTGCTCAACTGGGAAAGTGCCAGCAAGGGAATATCCAGCTCCCTGGCAATACTCTTTAAAAATCTGGAAATTTCAGAAACCTCCTGAACCCTCGACTCATGAGTGTGTCCGGTAATCAGCTGTAGATAATCAACAATCAGCAGATCCAGGCCCTTTTCCACTTTCAGTTTTCTTGCTTTGCTGCGCATCTCCAGAATTCCGATACTGGGAGTATCGTCAATGTATAAATCTGCCTCGGAAAGTATGCCCATGGCATCGGCCAGCCGTGAAAACACATCGTCGCTGATATGACCCATGCGCAAGTCCCAAAGCCCAACTCCCACCTGCATGGCCAGCAACCTGTCCATGAGCTGGGCATTGGACATTTCCAATGAAAAAATGCCCACTTTCTTTTTTTCGTTGACGCTGGCATGCCTCGCTATATCCAGGGATAAAGCTGTTTTACCTACGCTGGGGCGTGAAGCTAAAATTACCAGATCAGAGTTCTGCAGACCGCCTAAAATGTTATCTAAATAACGGAAACCACTAAAAACACCACGTATCTTACCTGGATCCTTGTTTAATTCTTCTGCCTTTTTATAGGCCTCTTCAAGTAAAGTGGCCACGTGCACAAAGTTTCTGGTGGTGGTGTCTTCGGAGAGCGTTAGCAATTTTTTTTCAGCTTCGTCAAGGAGCATGGGCAGGGACTCGTCTTCCTGGTAAGCCATTTCATCCATATTTCCGGCCAGGCTGATCATTTTTCTGCGGATGCTGGTTTCCTTGATCAGCTGGGTATACTCCTCAACGTGTGCAGCAGTAGGAACTGTTTCGACCAATTCCGATAAATATGCGGCTCC
>DATDWK010000037.1:0-7879 GCA_035289685.1 Candidatus Dojkabacteria bacterium | reverse complement strand
CGCTTTTGGTTGTGGTAACCTGGTCGCCTGCTGTCAGCAGTGAAAGATTGGTTTTGTACTGCGGAGCGTATTTCTGGGGTTCGGTAAGATAAAAAAGGACACCAAGAAAGACCAGTGAAATCACGGATAAAGTTAGAAAGTAGCGCTTAAAATTTACGCCGAAGAATGTCACCGGCATTTTTTCCGGCACACTTTCCTCTACATGCTGCTGTTGTGCCGGATTTTTCTGCCAATTTGCAGCTACCCTGTCAAAAATCAGGGTTTTTTCAGCCTGGGTCAGCTGTTGTTTTTCTTTAAATTTTTTAAGAATTCTTGTAAACATTTTATTAATTATATCAATTAGTTAGACCCCTGCCCGTTACAGTTTTACCCCCTTTTCATAGGCACTTTCAAGATTTAAATCTGCTGAAATTTTTTGGGCATATCTCAAGGCACGCAGGTGCAAAACTTTGGCATTGTCTTCTTTGATATTCATGGCTTGGGCGCATTCAGCATAAGAAAAATTCATGAGATCGCGCAATTCCAGAATTTCACGGTAGTTTTCCGGCAGTTTATCCAGAATACCTTGTAAAACCTTGGTTTCTTTTGAATTCTCAACCTCAATTTCGTGCTGTTTTTCATCCTGGTCATCTGCAGGACTTTCGTCTTTACTGCCAATGCTTAGCCACTGCTCTTCCTCCAGGTGCAGGCTGCCGGACCTGGCATTTGCTGTATAATAATCCACCAGCAGGTTTCTGGCGATGCGGTAGACCCAGGTACGGAACGAGGATTCTCCGCGGAAAGAAGATATGTAGCGCAATACCCTGATAAAAACTTCAGAAACCAAATCCAGAGCATCTTCACGGTTGCGCGAGCGCGACCGTAAAAATAAAAACAGCTCATTGGCGTAATGATTGTATAGTTCGCTGAATGCCTTTTTATCGCCCCTGCGTGCCAATGCCACCAGGCGCTTGTCATCGAAATCCATACTATCAGCATACAATCAGTGTCAAGCTTAGGCAAGCGCCGGATCCATTTTATTCCCAAACTTGCCCTGATATCTTACTGCACATTATATGTCTGTGACCTTTTTTCACCCTCCAGGGTGTAAGAGACAATAATTTTAGTATAATCATCCGCATAACTGACTACATTCTCATCTCTTCCCTCTACTTTTCCCAGTTGGATTTCCGGCCGGTAATAATAAGTGTACCAGTTATAAACACCCAATTCCTGGGGAAATAAGGTAACACCCCCACTGACTATCAAAGTATCTCTATTCATAACGGTCAGTAAGCGGGTTTCTGCTTTATTCCAAAACAAATCAACATAAAAATCATTAGCATAACCGTGCTCGACCCATTTGCTTGTATCCGCTCCATCCTTAAGTAACTCTTCCAGTTTTGATTTCCAGTATACCTGGTCTGTCAACCTGTTCAGCAATCCGGTTCTGAAATTATAAACAAAGATATCGTTAAATAAGGTGTTATTTGTTTCCATAACATTTAATACGTAGTCGCAGATAAATGCCAGGCTTTTCTGATCCGGTGACATAATCTCATTTACAACATAGCAGTCCGGAGTATTCACTACGACACGGTAGTTAGGGTCATCCTTATCAAAAACGACAAAACCCGGCGCACCGCTACCTGCCGGAGGAGGCTGAATAATTTCGTAATCATAATTGCGGCCGGACATATCAGCGTCACCCTCTATAGGCAGGCTTTCTTCTAGCCGGATGGTTGCTAATACTGACTTCAATAAATTAATATCATTCTTATCTGTTAATTCTCCGCTTGCACTGCCTATGTAAGTAACTGAAACCCAGGCAACAAAACTTTCATTGGTAGTAATTCCTGCAAAATCCCTGCGGTCTATGCTGCCGAAAATCTCCTGGAATTTTCCTTCCCACATAAAACTATCAACAGATACCACATTGCTTCTAAATAACTCTTTCTGGGTGCACTTCTCTGCGTCAACGTCGGATCCATTGTCACAAGGACCGCCCCTGCCAAGGTTGCTCATTATAATTGTAAATAAAGTTGATTTAACTTCTATAGATCCATCCATTTGATCCGCATTGACAGAGGTATCCTCCCCGGTAGTTTTACATTCCCAATCTTGGGGTAATTTGAGATATATTCCGAGAACTTCGCTATAACACCCTGACAAATCACTGGTGTCAGACGGGCTGGTATCTGCAGTGGAAGCAGTAGGTGTCACTGTTGGCGTCGTTTGTTTGCCGACCATTTGCGTCAAGGCATACACGCTGCCAACTATAATTAAACAAATAATGATAAAGCCGACAATAAATGCCGCCTGCTGTTTAGTGGATTTTTTCACAAGATATCCGAAAGACTCATTTTGCGGCTGGGGCTGTGCTGAGACTGAAGACGGAAAAGAATTAGCTGCAGGGGTTTCCTGCGCTTCATTCAGAGGTAAGGTTTCCATAAATTACTAAAATAAAAGATATTTACCATACTAGACTGAAATTAGTTACACTGCCTGTAAAATTAAATCTGAAATTAATACACATTCAGCGGTAAAATTGGGCAAGGTTGTATGGTTGAGTTGAATAAACATTATATATGATGTACAATTACTAAATATCATTTTAAAATAACTATGAGAAATCCGATCACAAATATTTTTATTGATGCAAGAGACATGGTTGTTGAAAAATTTTGGTCTTTGCCTCCATTGGCAAAAGTTTTATTACTTGCTACCGGACTACTTTTATTCCCTATTTTGCCCTCTGTAGCTTGTGGACCTGATTGCGGTAGCGCTACAACTGGCGTCCCCTGTCCTACAGCACAACCAATAAAAACACCTGCACCAACTCCTCTGCCTACTGGATCTTCTGGCAATTAAATTCATCAAGAGAGAGCCTCTAGCAGCTTGGAAGTAATTTGATAAAGTTGGTTACAGAAAATCAATCTTTCCTGATTTGCTTTTGACTTTGATTAAATATGCCTCATCTGACAGCAGGTCAAAATCCTTGCCGTAATATTTGCTGTTTTTAAATTCCAGCAGCTCATACTGATTATTATTTAATCTGGCCATTAATTCGCAGTCAATAGCGTTATCCAGGCATTTTTGCAGAACTTTTTGCGCAGTCAGCTCGTTGCGCTTAATCAGCTCCTTGCCAAAAGAGACCAGGTTCCAGCCGGCATCCAGCTGCAGGGATTTGTTGGCATCGTCTACGCGCTTGCCGGTTAGATAAAATACTGAATTTTTGGGTGATTTTAAATAATAACCTTTGCCGCTCTCAATTTTAAAAGGCTGGCCATATTTGTCATAAAAATTATTATCGGTTTTCAAAGAATAGGTGACCCATTTATCTTCCTTGTAAACTGCTATTTCCGTGATTCCTGTGCCGCTTAAACGCAGCTGGTCGAGCAACGTAGTCGTGCTTGTTTTGCCGGTCTGTAAATTAATGGGAATATAATTCCAGCCCGGGATAAAGTTATAACGTTCTAAATCAGCTATTTTAGTGGCCTGCCGCTGTACCTCATCGGCCGAAATTTTTACTTCATTGGCATCCTTTCTTCCGTTGCCGTTGGAATCGGCATAATAATCCAGCCTAGTATATTCACCTGTTACCACAAGGTTCAGCTCCTGATTACCTTCTATTTTTAGTGTATAAACGCCCGGCTCTATTTTATCTGAGGGGATAAGTGCTTCTGCAATCCTTTTTGCAGCCAGATCCTGGCTATTTGCAGCTCCAAGCACAGCTGCTTCAGCTGATATTTTTGAGTTTACTCTGGTGATATATGCGTTTAAACCATCGCCGTTTAAGGGAATATCGTTAGCCTGTCCCTGTGCAATGGTAAAATTGCAGGAGAACCCCGGACCAATACCCGGAATAAACATATTATAGGCACCTGTATTGTCTCTTGTTATTTCAAAAGGACTCAAATCCAACACGAATTCAACATTGCACCTGGAAATATCATAATTTCTCCGGGTACCCAGCTTTAATAGAACTGAGCCGGGATTGTCCGTATCCATTTGCTGATTTTCCAAAAAAAAAGCTATCTCGCAATGAGTAGTGGTTTTCGTACAAATTTCATCCTCGTAGAGATCGCCCACGTCTCTGCGAAATCCGTTATATTCGGCAATTAAATAGTAGCCTGTATCTTCGGTAAAGTTGGCCAAATTTGGCGGAGTATATTGGAACTGCTGAAAATGGATATGAACATTTTGCACTCCGGTTATAGGTGTGGGAGAAACTGTCGGTTCCGGCTCCGGAGTCGGTTCAACAACCGAGGGTGTAACCGGTACTGTAGGCTGCGGTTCCTGTGCACCTCCACACTGCCATTTACTTATATCAAAACTGGTATGGATTTCACCGTTTTCGTGTCTATTCAACTTTATCTGGGCACCCAGATTGCATTCTTCATTGGGCATCAACCAAAGTTTCAGCTTGTCATACTCATTACCCCAAAGGTTATTATAGTAAAAGTCATTGATGCTGAAAGATCTTACATAACAGAAAGAATCAGCTGCTGTACCCTCACATTCGCTGGTTGTTAAGGGGATAACCCCGCCACTGTAACCGATCTGCTCGGTAAATCCACCTGAACCATTATCAAACTTAAATAATCTCGGATAAGAAAAGTTAAGTTGACGCCCCTGCTCGGCTAACTCCCTTTTATAAATGATCTGGTCCAGGGTAACTTTTACAACTGCGTCATTGTTGGGGGTAGGTGTCTGCGAAACCTGCGCCCGACCGCGGCAATCCCAGGTTGATAAATCTACGTTACCCAAATTAATTACCCAGGCATTTTTTGCTTGACTGAACTGCGGCGCTGATACGGGCAGGCCATCCAGGCTGATCCTGCAAGGCTGGTCATTAACCAATTCAATCTTATAATTTGCCCGGTCCGGCGGTCGATAGTAATATTCCGGCAAGTCTCCTGGTGTAATAACACAAGTTGCTGCATCGCCGTCACAATTCTCATTTCGCAATTTAAATGTCTGCGTGCTGCGGTTGGAGTCGGCATCTTTGATATAAGAAAGAGCCAAGGTAAAATCATTAGCAGGATCAACAAACCCGGGGAAATTTTCCGGAACATAAATAATTTTATCAATATGCAAAATTGCTATTTTAGCCTGGACCGCAGTAGGAGTGACTGAAACAGACGGAGTTACAGTAACTGTCTGTCTGGGAACCGGGGTAACGGGATTGCACCCTCCGGGATCGCTCAGGCACCTGTTAGGATCATTGGGGCATTGATCTTCCAGAATACCGTTACATCTGTGTTCACCACCATCATCTCCAGTACAGGCAGGATTCTGCTGGGCATAAGACCGGGTTACTTTACCGCCGGTATTAGTATCACACTGAACCTCATAATTATACCTGGGGGTAATGCGGCAAATTTTGCATTCGGCAGCCCACTCTACCCCGTCCTGTCCTTCAAGACAAACCGTGCTCCATCCCGGATACCAGGTACATGCTGTACCTATTGGAATATTCTCATAGGCTCTGTTAGCTGCTGCGAGCACTCCGGCGCCGCTAGTCACTGATAACGAATTTAATTTTCTCTGCTGCCTTTCATATGCGTCCTGGGACAGTCTAATATCCTTACCGGGCTGATAAATATCAATATTAATAAAAGAAGTGTGGTAAATTGCCTCATTCTGTCCCAGCTCAATAACATCCTGGGTAGCTCCCTGACTGGTTACGATTTCCAGATTAACAACCAAGTTTTCTTTGTCAATTGCAGTTACGGATTCACCTTGCTGATCCCTGATATTATTTAAGGCGGCACTCCAGGAACTATTGTTATTTAAAACTGCAGACTGCAGGGACAAAGCCGAACTGGAGTCTAAATCCTCCTCAAGCAAACTGTAATAAACGATACCGTCAAGAGGATTAGCACCACTCTGGTCAAAATTCAAAACCTTGCCGTATAAGGGCTGCGGATTTGTAATAGTATTTGTAAGAGCTCCGGTAGTAAAATAGTCTAGTTCCGGACTTACCAAAGACCAGTCAGTACCTATCTTAAAATAATAAGTGGTTTCTGGATCTAAATCAGTGACTGTTACATGATGTGTAGTCCTTTTCAGCGCAAAATTGCCGGAATCTCTATCGTCACCGGAATTCTGGGCAAGCAGTTGTGCCAGCACCAAAGAATTTGGAGATTTGCCAAAATAAACCTGCCCTCTAAGCTCTTTTTCTGTGATCCAGCTAATCGTAGCACTGCTTCCGGTGACATTGCTGATACGCGCATTCTTTACCTGTTTAGCTTCCCGGGAACTCAAAAAAAATAAAACTGAAAAAGACAGAAAAAATAGAAAAAATAAACTTAATAGCAATGCTTTTTTCTTTAATTTAACTGTTGTCGGCAAGATCACTTTTATTCAGAATTATTTAAATTAACATCAGTTTAGCAATTTTCTTTTACCAAGAAAAATCCTGCGCCTAAGAAAAAAACCCAGCAAAACGAAAAAGAGGCCATAAATTATTTGGGAGCTGTCATCTATATCTGTATTCGGTAAAACCACGGCAGGGGTCGGTGAAACTGTACCAGAACTTATTGGGGTTATACTTGGTCTTATAGTAGGACTTACAGGTATCAGCGTTGCCGTAGCAGTTGGTGATATAAAAGTAGTAGGTGTTATTGTAGCCTGGGTAACTCCAGGTAAAGAGGTTAAAGTTGTACTGTATTCTGCCACAGGAAAATTTTGTGAAAGCGGTAATGTTCCAACGTCAGTGGTTACAGATCCCATATAACCTGCCCTTGATTTATCAGGACAGATAGCCATTACTAGTAATTTGGTTTCAGCACTGGCGACAAATTTTTCCTCGCTTGTCTTATTTTTAAAGGCATTTAAATCCAGAATAAATGTACCGTTGGTACTTGACAGGGTTGTCTGGCTTGTTGATGTTGCGGTACCTTGAATCAAATGGCTATAAATAATACAATTGGTAGTAGTAGGTGAAAGCTTGCCAGTAAGCGATTCCGGCAGTTCAGGCGTGGGGGGAATCTTAAAAGTTTTTGTCTGATACGGGATATTATTATTGGTAAACTTAACCCCGTTGACAAAAATTACATAATAAACAGTACTGTTTGCCGGCAGGTTATCCAGCACAAGATAATGCAAAGTGCTGCCCTCTGTAAAAGCATCAGCATCAAAGGATTTTTTGCTTAAATCGTCGGCAGAATTGCCGTAATCAATAATTGCTTGGGCGCTATTATTGGCTGTAGAAAAACTCACGGTAAGCGAACCGCTGGTTTGATTGCTGACAACAATATTCTGGGGTGTAAGTGTAGCTTCAGCCTGGAAAAAAATCACTATTCCGTTGATTACAGCAGCAGCGGCAAGTATTGTGACTGCAAGTAATATTATAAAACCAACTACTGCAGTCCACCTGGGTTTTACTTTTTGATCCTTTTCCATTGTTTAACCATATTTTTAAGTATTTGACTAGGAAATGCAATTTTACCAGGAATTTTTATTACTAAATTGAGGCGGAAATTGAAAAACTCTTACGGTTCAAGATAAATTCGCAGTAGATTATATGCCTCGGGATCTCTGCCTAACATGTCAAAAAAGGCATCAGCAGCACTTGCTCGGCTTCCCCTATTAATTGCGCCAACAGAAGTTTTCCCTGAAGCCCAGACTGCACCACAATTACGCGCCAAAACTCCCCTAAATCGTCCATCAACAATTGCTTGGTAAATAATTAACCCTGCCAGTCTGTCTGCCTCGTTTGTTGGCTCTAATACCTGGAGATTTACAAGCGCCATGCCACCGACAAGTAATCCTACTGTCACATATCTGATATTTAATCTGGAAACAGCAAGGTTTAATGACTGGTTGAATGTTTCAGTAGTCATTATTTACAGCTTTTTTCTTAATCACAATCTTTGGACCCGACCGGCCTCGA
>DATDWK010000036.1:0-2914 GCA_035289685.1 Candidatus Dojkabacteria bacterium | reverse complement strand
CAATTATTGCCAGACCATAAATAACAAGGCTGACAAGAATTTCTACCAGTCCAAAAGCCCTTACTTTTTGAATATGTTTATAATATTTACTCATTCGACACTTTCAATTTTATAAGTATCGTTTATGATATTGATATCAATCACTTTATATATAGCAGCTTCCTGTGTATGTTGTATTTGCAGTCTGCAGCTTGTATCTATATCCTGGGGTACATTAGCTGCAGTTTGCTGAATTATTATATCTCCGGTAAGATTGATAAATACTACTGCATAACAATTGACAGGTTTTATTTGCACTTCTGCAAAAATATCCGATTTTAAACCTGTTGCAGGTAAACTGCCGCGTATTCGCCAAACTTCACCCGGACCCTGCAATCTCTGACCTAAAGCGCGGTAAATATTGAAATCCTTAAAAACCAGAAAATAACCAAACGAATATTTATCAAAATTGGCATCAGCTACCACATTTTTTTCTAAAGTATTATTTTTGGCTAAATTTTGGGTTTCTTTAATAATTCCCAGAATTTGGGAAGTCGCCTGCTGCAGCTGAATTGTGCGGCGGAACTGCACCATGGCATAAATACCCATAGCTAACATGGCACCTATAATAGCCATTACAACCAGAAGTTCTACCAGGGTAAAAGCAGTTTTTTTCATGAAATAATAACAACTTATACATATATTAAGTATTTGGATTGATGACGTCAAATATACAAAAACCAACTTTGTATCAGTTGCAGGATTTGCTCGTGTAAAATAAAGGATAGAATTCCTCCGATACAGATAAAAGGTGCAAATTGAATTAACAAACCTTGGTATTTCCTTACAACAAGAGATTTTATCACGCCGAAAACCGCACCGATTGTCACAATTAAGGTAAACGTAATTAGCAGGGCATCAATGCCTGTAAATAAACCGACAAAAGCAAACAAGTAAATATCTCCTGCACCCATTCCGCTTCCGTCAGTTAAGAGGACAACAACGTAAATAATTCCAGCTAAAGTTACTGCCGCCAGAAAATTACCCAGAGGGTCTGTTAAATAGGGCAGGGGATAGATTAAACTGATCAGGTTTAAAATAATTCCCAAACACAGAGCCAATTTCAAAGTTAAAACGTCGAGCTCCCAAAAAAGAAAATCATAAACCGCAAAAAAGAGTAAAAATTCAAAAAAACTTAAAGCTATTATTGCTGCGAAAATAAATACTGAAATGTTGCCGTCTGCCAAGTAAGGAAAAGCTAGTGTAAATGACAACATAGATAAAGCGCCGCTGGCTAATTCAACAATAGGGTAGGAAAGGGATAATTTTTTACCGCAGCTGCGGCATTTGCCTTTATAGATTAAATAAGAAACTACCGGAATCAATTCACGCAAGGCCAATTCTTTATGGCAGTGGTCGCAGTAAGACCTGCCGAAAAATTTTTCACCTTTATCAATACGGTATACTGCCATATTAATAAAACTGCCCAGTGCCAGCCCCAACAAAAAAGAAAAAACCAATAATAGTTCCATTTCAGTAAGAAACTTAAATACTTAGCACATAATAGTTGAAAAATAGCTAAAGGAATAGAGATATCTAAAAAAAACCTCCACTTTTCAGTGGAGGTTTTAATTTTTAGCAATCTAAATAAAGGTTCACAAAGTTAAGGAACTGCATCAACACAAGTTGAAGGATTAGCAGTTGATCCTACATGAATCCAGGTATCATTTTCCAGCAACGCACCCAATGTGTAACCATCATCTTCAATATGTAAACAATATCTTGTATTTTCTGCAGTAGTATCGGCACCCAGATAGGCAATTGCTGAAGATTTTGCAAAAAGTGTAGCTCCAACAAGCATATTCGGTCTCATATTTCCTTTTAAAGGAACTAGGATACATTTATTGGTTGCAGCTGTACATGCATCTCCTTGTCTAGAAAGATACACATAAGCATTTTCACCTGATACTGAAAAAGATACCGTATTAGGGTAATTGCTATTACGGTCATAATAATCCTGTATGCCAACACTGATATCCTGGGCGGAAGATTTTCTGGACGTGTCTCTTTGCGCCCTTTGGGCTGCGGATACTCCGTAAATTGCCAGGGCAATTAAAACACCAATGATGGCCATGGCTACCAGTAATTCCACAAGGGTAAAGCCAGAAACTTTTTTCATAATAATAAAAAAAATAATAATTTATGTAATAAATGTTGCCAAATTATATATCGGAAAGTACACTGCTACTGCCAAAAAACCCACTACACCACCCGCTACTAATAAAATAACTGGTTCCAAAAGCTTTGTCAAATTATCGGTAATTTCTGTAACCATATCTGCATAATATGCGGCAATATCCGATAAAATTTTATCCAGCTTACCAGTTTCCTCCCCAGTGGCAATCAATCTTACTACAATTAAAGGAATCACTTTACTCCTGGCAAGCGGAACTGCTATGGGCTGGCCTTTGGAAACCTCCAAAGCAGCCAGTTCCAGAGCATATTTAAAATGGTAATTAGTTAAGGCTTTTGACGTAGCTTTTAAAGCATCTATAATAGGAATACCGCTTTTAACCAACATAGCCAGGAGCCTGGTCATTTGCAACACTTCTATCTTAATAAGTAAGTCGCCAAAAATCGGCAATCGCATAAGCATTCGGTCAACTCCTTTTCTTCCTTGTTTTGAGGCATAAAAAGAACGAAATGATAATACCCCACCGATTAATATTATTATTGAGATAATCAAACCGGCCGGATTGGTAAAAAAATTGCTAACGCTGATTAATACCTGGGTTACCCAGGGCAGTTCGGTTTGCCCGAAATCTTTATATAGCTGTTCCACTGCAGGTACCATATAAATAACCAGAATAAGTACAACTGCAATTACCGTTAAGAAGATTATGATCGGATAAATCATGGCTCCTTTTATTTTACC
>DATDWK010000035.1:0-2017 GCA_035289685.1 Candidatus Dojkabacteria bacterium | reverse complement strand
ATATTATTGCTTTTTGCCAAAATTATTCGTGCCATTTTAAAATATTTTATTCATTAAGTACTCTGCCGCCAGTTCCTGTAGCTTTGGCGATTTTACCTTTCTTACTGTGCCCCTGAAACTTTCTGGTTAAGGAAAATTCTCCTAATTTATGACCTACCATTGATTCCGTTACAAAAACCTTGTTAAATTCCTTACCGTTATGGACTTCAAATACAATACCCACCATTTCAGGTGAAATTGCTGCGGCACGCGACCAGGTTTTAATCGGTTTGGAGCTGCCGGTATTTTTCATGGCCATTACCTTTTTTATTAACTTTTCATCTACAAACGGACCTTTTTTGCTAGACCTCGACATATTTTTAAAGTACTTAAATTAAAGTTTTATAAGGTGAATTTTTTTTACCCTTGGCATGTGGCCTGCGGTGAATAATATACTTATTAGTTCTGGGATTATTTCTGGTTTTTCTGCCCAAACGGTTACCCCAGGGATCTTTTGCCGGACCTCCGGGACCGTGTCTACCGGATTTACCCTGACCGTCACCGTGAGGGTGCTTGCCACCGCTCTGAGCAACTCCTCTTACAGTCGGTTTAATTCCCAGCCTTCTTTTTCTTCCGGCTTTGCCTATTTTTATATTTTTAAAATCAAGATTTCCGACAATTCCAATTGTAGCAAAACAATCACCGCCAACTATCCGGATTTCCCCGCTGGGCATTTTCAACTGTACATAACCTTTTGCACCTCCCTGAATCTGGATATTGGCGCCGGCTGCTCTACCCAAAACACCACCCTTTCCAGGATTCAGTTCCACATTATGGACAAATAATGCTGCAGGTATTTTTTTAAGAGGCAAGGCATTGCCAACTTTAACAGATGCATTAATTCCTGCAACCACTTCCGCCCCAACCTTTAATCCGTCCGGAGCCAGAATATATGTACGTTCACCGTCCATGTATTTTAATAAAGCCAGATTGGCACTGCGGTTGGGATCATACTCAATAGCCTCTACTTTAGCACGTACATCGCGCTTGGAACGCATAAAATCAACAATCCGGTACTGCCTCTTTACCCGGCCTCCTTTATGCCTCATGGTAATCTTACCGGAATTGTTTCTGCCTGCAGCATATTTCAGCATTTTGAATAAATGTTTGTAACGGTTTCCAGGCACCAAATCATCCCTGGTTAAAATTACCGTGTGTCTTCTTGTTGATGTTGTAGGACGTAATTGTTTTAAAGACATATTATTTACTTAAATTTTATTTAACATCAAAAATAGCGATGCGATTCTTGGGTGCCAAAGTTACAATCGCTTTTTTAAAATCCGGTCTCAACCCCTGAATCCTTTTTTTACCGAATTTAACTTTCTTGCCGAGAAAATTCATCAGCTGCACTGCCGTAACTTTTACACTAAATTTTTCTGCAACTGAGCTGGCAACTTCAATTTTATTAGCCTTCGCAGAAACTACAAATGTATACTTATTCAGTTCATTTGCCTGTTTTAATGTTTTTTCCGTAATTACCGGTTTGACAATAATTTTTTTCATTATTTCTTTGCTTTAATTTTATTCTTTAGTTGAAGAGTTTTCTTTCCAACAGTTGTTTTTCTAACCAAAATTTTTTTTGTTAAAATAATCTCTTTTTTTTCCTGACCCCAATTTTTACTGATAACCGGCAAAACGTCTGCCAGAATAACTATTTCCTTGGCATCAAGTATCTGATAAGGATTTATCTCATTCACTACTGCCATTCTGACATCCGGCAGATTTCTTGACACCCGCAATAAATCCTTATTAACTTGGTTTTGAATTATTAAAGATTTACCACCCACCCCGGATTTCTTTAAAAAATCAGCCAGCGCTTTTGTTTTGGCATTTTCAAGCTGCAATTCTGCAAACACTTTAACATTCTGATTGTGTGCTTTATAACTGAAAGCCGATTGAAAAGCCTTTTTGAGCATTTTTTTATTAAACGACTTTTTATAATTAACGATATTGCTGGGACCGAAAGTCACACCTCCTC
>DATDWK010000034.1:0-5165 GCA_035289685.1 Candidatus Dojkabacteria bacterium | reverse complement strand
TCGAATAAATCGCTGAAAGTTTTAAACAGACGGTCCAGAAAATTACCTTTATAACCGGATGCTGATTTTTTGACGACCCTGCCCGAGTATTTTTCACTGAATCTCTGCAGCATCCCGTTAATTTTTCCCTGCAGCTGGCCGATCGCAGAATTTTTCTGTTGGATGGAAGCATTCAGATTATTTATCACTCTGGTCTGATCTTTGGAAAGTGCTCGCAGCTGTTGCAATTCAGTCTGCTGTTCAGTAAGCTGTTGTTTGATTTTGATTACTTCCTGTCTGGCTTTAACCAGATCAACGTGTTCCTGGGAGTCCACCATTTTCCGTATCAGCTCCTCTTCGCGGATGCCGATGTTGAGAAAATAGTTCAGGTCATTTTGATTGGGTTCTCTGCCAAGGATTTTAACGTAATTCTTTTTGATTAACTCCTTGCGCTCCTCCCTGCTGGGTATGGGTGCAAAAGCACTGCCGCCGGCCTGCTGGTTGTAACCTCCGTAATTTCCTCCGTAACCTCCGCCGTAAGAACTGCGGTAGGAACTCCCTGAAAAGTTGGTTGTGGTGTTGGCATTGTAAGTTTGGGTAGGCTGTCCGGATGGTTCTGGGACTGCTGCTGTGCTCGTAGCCTGTATTTGCGGTGCAGCAGGTGAACTTGTTACTACGCCTGGTGTAGACGGATTAGTAACATTTGAAACCGAAACAGGTGTTGTCATTGGAGGAACAGCAGTAGGTGCTGCAGCAGCGGTCGCAACAGTTGCCGGTGTTCCGCTTGGCTGTAATTCCCGGTATTCCAGACCGTAATAAGTTAAAACCGCTTTGGCAATTCCTCTGCCAACTTTTTCAATATTGTTGGCATCTTTCAGAAAGGCAGCGTCATTTGCATTATCAATGTATCCGCATTCTATCAGGCAGGCTATCGGCAGGATTTCATGTAAAAAAGAAATGGATCCCAATTCGTGCTGAAACTCGCTCCGGCTGCCTTGCTTTGCCAGTCCTGTTTCGGAAGCTACACTGTCCAAAAGTGTATCAGCCAGTCTTTGCGAGGGATTATTGCCTTCCCCTTCATACCAGATTTCCAGGCCGGTTTTTCCTCCGTCGTTGATGTGTACCTCAATGGCGATATCATTGGTATTCCTATTATATCCTGATTTATTAATCCATTCGATGCGCTGCATCAGCTCCATCCCCGGAGGAATTGCCAACGAAATTATCCCGTTAAGCCGCAGGTATTTTAATGCGGCCTTGGCAATGCTTCTGGCAACATCAGCCTCTCTTAAGCCATTGGCAATGGAACCAGGATTTGCCGCTGTATGTCCTGACGAGACTATGACTCTTGGCATGGTTTAATCCAAAAAATACAATAATTATTAAGCAAATTTAATTATTATTAATTTATTTTGCAGGATTTTCTACTTTTTCCAGTCTTGCATAAATTTTTTTTAACTGATCATCATTTGCAAAAGGTATCACAATTTTACCACCTTTTTTAGACCTGAACAGTTTAACGTCCGGACCGAATTTACTCTGTAGGGTAGTCTCAATAGATTGGGTGTATTCGTCCAAGATTCTGTTGCGGCTGGTTCTGGGTGTGCTTTGTCCCTGATTAAGCCGGCGCACCAGTTCTTCCACAGCCCGAACACTTAGCCCGTCGCGGATAATGATTTTGCTGGCGGCGATCATGGCTTCTTTTGACTTTAAACCCATTAAAGCACGGGTATGGCCTTCAGTAAGCTGTTCTTCCAGCAGGTACTTTTTCACTTCGTCAGGCAGGGTGAGCAGGCGGATTTTATTGGCAACTCCCGGCCTGGAGTAACCGACTTTATGGGCAATTTCAGCGTGAGTCAACTTAAAAAGTTTAACCAGCTGGTCAAAAGCAGTGGCTTCTTCAAGCGGATTCAAGTCTTTGCGCTGGATGTTTTCGATGATAGCCAACTCCAGCATTTGCTGGGGGGAGGTTTCTTTGACAACCACAGGGACTGTTGTGGCTTTTGCCAGTTGGGCGGCACGCCAGCGGCGTTCTCCAGCAACAATTTCATAGCGCTTTTCTCCTTTTTTAGTAACGATCAGGGGCTCAATTACGCCGTTTTCCCTTATGGAGTCGGCAAGATCTACCAGGCTTTCCGGTTTGACTGAAATTCTGGGCTGGTAGGGGTTGGGGGCAATCTGCTCAATAGGTAGGTCAGGAATATATGACTGACTTAACTCTTTTAAAGTATTTTCAGAAATCAGGGCGGCAAGGCCCTTACCTAGTGTCATATTCGTTTGCTAATAAGTAATTAATTTTATCATACAGCAATTTCTGTTATTTTTCCTGCGCAATCACCACAAAATTTTTCTCGTCATCCTGGTTCAGTTCCAAAATTTTGAAGTTTCCCACCAGTGCCAGGCGCAGAGCTTCTTCGTTAAAAAACAATTGTTCGAGATCGGGTTTGGCAATTACAGTTTCTTTTGAAGGTACCACCAAAAAGAAGATCCCCTGGTCTTTGAGGATGCGGTTGATTTCTTTCAGAGAATTAAAAAACTGTTCATGGGTTTCGTAATTCAGGGAGTTGACGGCAATTACTGCATCAAAAGATGCATCTTGATAGCTTTTAATTTCTTCGTGCAGGTCGGCAATCTCAACTTGTCCTTCCAAACCCTTTTCCGACAGCCAGTCTCTGGCCATTTCCACTGCCGACGGAGAGATATCAACCCCGTTAACCTGAAAACCTTCTTCTGCCAGGGCAATTAAATGCCTGCCGTTGCCGCAGCCCAGATCGGCCACTTTTTTTACCTTGTAAGCACGCAGCAGATTTATCAAGCGTTTCATTGCCGGATGCGGCAGCAGATAAAATCTGCCGTGTTCGTTATAAAATTGTTCCCAAGCGCTTTGCATAGATTTTTTAGTTTTGAATTGCAAATTAAGAACTTCTTTTAATAATTTCCGCAGTCAATTCCTGGTAAGCAAGTGCACCTTGTGAATTGGGATCGTAATCTATAATGGCCTTCCCATGTGAAGGCGCTTCAGATAACCGGACATTCCTTGGGATTATGCTTTGAAAAACTTTTTCCTTAAAAAAGTTTTTAATTTCCTGAGCCACTTCGTGCGAAAGTTTGGTGCGCGTATCATACATAGTTAAAATTACTCCCCCGATGTCCAAAGTATTGTTAAGTCTGGTTTTTATCAATTTAATTGTATTCAACAACTGGCTCAAGCCTTCCAGGGCAAAATATTCACACTGCACCGGTATAAAAACCTGGTCTGCAGCAACCAGTGAGTTAACCGTCAGCAGTCCCAACGAAGGCGGGCAGTCAATCAGGATGAAATCATAATCATTGCGGACTTTTTCTAGGGCGCTTCTCAAGATGGCTTCGCGAGACAAGGCGCTTACCAGCTCGACTTCTGCCCCGGCAAGTTCAATGCCGGACGGCACCAGAAATAGTTGTGGATAAGCAGTCGCTATAAAAATTTCGGAAATTTCTTTTTTCCCGGTCAGGACATCGTAAATAGTATTAGTTATTTTAGTGCCGCTGTCATTCTGGTTGTGTTTACCAAAACCTACTCCCGAGGTCAAATTAGCCTGCGGATCCATGTCCACCAGCAGTACTTTTTTATTTTTCTGCGCCAGATAAACCCCGATATTAATAGTGGTGGTTGTTTTACCAACACCTCCTTTTTGATTGGTAACAGTAATAATCATGGTTAAATTTATTGTTCCGTGTAATCCCCCCTTTGAATCAAGCCGAATTTTTCCAAAGGCCAGAACCGGATAAATACTCTTCCTTTGATGCGTTCTCTAGGAATTAAGCCGATATCTTTAAACCGGGAATCTTTGCTGTTGGTGCGGTTGTCACCCATGACAAAATAATTATTCTCGGGAATATTCAAAGATTCTCCTTCTGCTAACAATGCTAGGTTGCCGCTGGGCAGGTGGGTAGGAACACCTTCGGGAATATATTTTTCCGTAATAACCTTATCATTCATATAAATTTTATCATTTTCAAATTTGATGGTATCTCCGGGTGCTGCAATAATCCTTTTCACCAGACTGATTTCAGCTTCATCAAAAATTATTATATCTCCGCGTTTGTAATTATAGTCAAGACTGGCACCGACTTGAGTCTGGCCAAGCCACTGGATTACTTTGTCTGCAAAGAGCAGGTCTTTGTCATGTAGGTTCGGCAGCATAGAAGGACCGTCTACCTGGCTGGGCACAACAAATAAAAAGTAAATTACTACGTTAACAACTAAAGCCAGAATGATTGCCTGAAGAATATCAACAAAAATCTTTCCGGTTCCGGGCTGTTCTGCTTTGGTCATAAAGGGATTATCTCTCATACAAAATTCAGGATCTTTGTAAAATAAACATTAACAGTATATAGGATAACAGGAGTAATTGAAAAGTTATCTCAATCCTTTTGATTATTATTTATTTCCGTGACACTTTGTTCTAAATATTCACCTTTGCGGATGATACCGAGTTTATCTATAGGCCAGTAACGGAAAAATACCCTACCTTTGATGTCATGGCGTGAAATATAGCCGATGTCTTTAAATCGTGAATCACGGCTGTTTTCACGGTTATCTCCCATCACAAAATAATAACCTTCGGGAACTCTAGTGGTGACACCCTCCTGAAAAAGGGCTTCTTCGTTGGGAGGAAGATAGGTTCGCGAATTAATGGGAATGTAATACTCGTCAAGGAGCTTACCGTTTACATAGACCTCATTGTTGCTGATCCTGAGTGTGTCTCCGTCTTTGGCAATAATTCTTTTAATCAAGTCGGTTTTTCCATGGTGCAAAATGATGACATCGCCCCGTTCATAATTATAATTTAAATTCTGACCAAACGCTGTTTCCCCGAGCCACTGGATGACTTTATTGGTAAAAACCAGCTCCTGGTTGTGGAAGTTGGGTTCCATGGACTGGCCTTCAACCTGGTTTGGCGTTGCCAGAGTCAGATAAATAACCATGCAGATTGCCAGAGAGATGACGACCGTTTCCAGTAAATCTACAAAAATATTTCTGTTGGAATTTTTTACCGGCAGTTGAGTACTTAGCATTGTTTATAATATTCCTTTTTTTAAATTTTAGTAATATTGATCCGTACCATCTTACCACTAATTTTTACTTCTTTGGCTTCCCCGGTTTTTTCTATAGAAACCTGCGTACTGCTTACTGTAAAGGTTTT
>DATDWK010000033.1:0-2342 GCA_035289685.1 Candidatus Dojkabacteria bacterium | reverse complement strand
TCCTGGGTTAATGACGGATTTGAATAATGTGTTTTTCCCGTTTCCAGGTCGACCAAGGTTCTTACCAAGCCTCCACTATTAGAATGTCTTGCCCAGCCTGCTTTTATATGATAATTACAAATAAATACTAAAGCCATATTTAAGTGCTTTCTTCTATTGTCATCATTTTCTATTACACCTTCAAATTGTAACTCTCCAGCAATATCTAACATGATATCTAAAGCAAAAATAATCAGCCGATTATACCATACCAGTAGTTAGTTAACCGGATTGGCGATCACCACAAACCTTTGGGCGCTGTTGCCGTTGGGGAAGCAGGTGAACAGCGTCAGGGTAGGTTTGTTGGGGGTGCCTGTGATAATGGAAATGTCATTAGGGCCGACTATTTTGCTTTTGGCTACGCGGTAGGTATATTTTTTGCCCTCCATTTCGATATCAATTAAATCACCCACCTTGATTTTATTCAGCCTGGAAAATGCGCCGGCAACATCTTTAGATCTTTCGTAATAATCGCCTGAAGAGCTGTGGCCGTAAATGACAATATTGTTGTCAATTGGTGAGATGGGCAGGCCTGTACCTTTAAAATGCCCCAAAGCTGTGTTTAAAATCTCCCGGTAAGAGGTATCATTGCCGCTGTCAACGTTGGCTATCACTGGTAAATTGTTTAAGCCTAATGAAGAAATACTCAAAGAAAAAGTACCGCGGTATTTAATGCTTATGGGATCCTCCTTGAGAATATGCGACTGCGAAGCCTCTATATTTAGTTTTTTAAAATACTCTGCTCCCGGATTTGACAAATACTGCACTTTTTCAATATAGTCTCCTGCCACAAGCGCAACCGAGGTGGTGTCATAATAACCCGCCCAAAGCTTTAAGCGCTGCTCCACTTCAGGCCAGAACTGATTATATAGAACAGAAATCCCGAAGATTATCAAAAGGGCGGGAACAATAAATCCGGCAAACTTTGACTTGATCAGCAGGTCATTGAAGTCATGTACTGCTCCTGAAAGTAAATCCCACAGGGTGATTCCGCGCGGCTGCGGGTCCTGTTTGACCTGCGGCACCGGACGGATTTGCAACTCTTCTTTTTTTTGGGAAGTCGGTAATACCTTTATTGGTGCTTTACGATATGTGTAAAGGGACATAGTTTTTAACGTTTAATAATAGTATTACAGTGGGCAAAACTATATAAATCAATTCGCAAAAATGTTAAAATGTCTGCTCTCGTATTGAGGGTAATTCTATTGTAGTATATTTATTTCCTAAATATCAAAGTCAAATTATGGCAATCAGTCAGGATGCAAAAAAACTGGTAAAAGACTTAATCAAAGTCGGCAAAAGTCAGGGCTATCTTAGCCAGGACGATGTGCTGGAAATGTTTCCCGAAGTTGAGGAGGATATGAACCTGCTTGAATACATTATCACCACCCTGCAGGAAGAAGACGTGGAAATAATCGAGCCTATGGAAATCGAGGAAGAAGTTGTAGTCACAAGTGAAGCTGCTGCCTCACGGAACATGACTTTTGAACAGAAAATCAATATCCTGAAAAAAATCCGCTCACATATTTCCACAGATCCCATCAGGGCCTATCTGCACGAAATCGGCAGAATCCCTTTGCTTACAGCAGACGAGGAAGTAATCCTGGCCAAAAGAATTGAAAAAGGCGACCAGGAGGCCAAAGAACTTTTAACCACAGCCAATCTTCGTCTGGTGGTTTCTATTGCCAAAAAATACGCCAAACGCGGCCTGGACCTTCTGGATTTGATCCAGGAAGGCAATATCGGATTGATGCGTGCTGTGGAAAAATTCGAATACAAAAAAGGCTTTAAATTTTCAACCTATGCCACCTGGTGGATCAGGCAGGCAATCACCAGGGCAATAGCAGACCAGGCTAGAACCATACGCGTGCCCGTGCATATGATTGAAACTATAAATAAACTAAGTAAGGTCAGCAGCCAACTAGCAGCAAAGTACGGCAGAAGACCAAGGATTTCCGAAATTGCCAAAGAAATGGAACTGGACGTCGGCAAAGTTAATGAGATTATCCGTATTGCCCAGAAACCGGCATCTTTGGAGGCTCCGATTGGAGAGGAAAAAGACAGCAAGCTGGGCGATATTATTCCGGATGAATACTCGGCATCTCCTGCTGAAATTGCCACCTGGGCATCGTTAAAAAGACAGATCAATGAAATTTTAAGCGGCCTGACCGACCGCGAAAAAAAGGTACTGGAACTGCGCTTTGGTTTAAAAGACGGGGTTTCGCGCACTTTAGAGGAAGTGGGGCACGAATTCAAAGTCACGCGGGAGCGCATCAGGCAGATCGAGGCCAAGGCTTTAAAGC
>DATDWK010000032.1:0-2205 GCA_035289685.1 Candidatus Dojkabacteria bacterium | reverse complement strand
TGGCTGTTTGATTTAAATGGAAAAGCGAAATTAAATGCAATAAGACTTTCTTCATCTAAAAAGTTTTCCAAAAAGTATGTAACGTAGAATTGTGTTTTATAACTTGGTTGGTAGCTTAATCCTTTTTTTACAAAATCTACTTGTATGAAAACCGAACCGTCAGTTGAAACCAGAGCGGTATTGTCTATATATGTTTTTAATTTTGCAGGGGTAAGATTATTATCAAGATATAATTTGCTTGAAGTTGAAAGTAAGCCTAATTCAGGTGCTCTTTGGCTGTCCGGTCCGTTGTAAACGCCGGACGTTTCAGTATAATTTGACGTATCTACAACGTAACTGCGGTATGAAGCAACGGCAACCATAAATAAACTGAATATTCCGATTAAAATAGTAAAAACAACCACAAAAATCACATATTGGGCAATAATTCCTTTTTTATTTGAGGACTGGATGTGTTCTTTTTTGGCTTTTGGATGAAGAGAGTCGGGTATTTTATTCTCCATTTAAATTTGTTAAAAAATTAAATTTAAAACTAGTTTACTATATTTGACCATAATAGGTTACACTTCATAAATAACGCAGTTTATGGTTAAATAATACTAGCATTTAATTTCTTATCACTGTCCTAAATGCAAATTTTTATCGATTCTGCCGACCCTGCTGAAATCCGTAAATATTATGAATTGGGTATAATTGACGGTGTTACAACCAATCCAAGCTTGGCGACAAAAGTTGGCAGGCCTTACCGGGAAATGGTTGATGAAATTTTGAGTTTTGTAAATGGTCCTGTAAGTCTTGAGGTTTTGGGCACCACCTATGATGAAATGCTGCGGGAGGCGCGCGGTTTATCCCAAATTAATCCTAATGTATATGTAAAAATTCCCATGTTGCCGGAAGGCATAAAGGTTGTCAAGGCATTGGCTGCAGAAGGGATTAAAACTAATGTGACTCTTGTTTTTTCACCAACACAGGCATTGTTTGCGGCCAAAGCCGGCGCCAATTTTGTCAGTCCGTTTATCGGCAGGTTTGACGATACCGGTCATGACGGCATGGAAGTTTTAAAGGAAATCGTCCAGATTTTTAAAAATTACCAGTTTCCTGCCAAAGTGCTAGCGGCTTCTATCCGGAGCCCCAGGCACCTTGCTGAAGCTGCAATAATCGGAGCTGATATTGCCACAGTCAGTCCTGATGCACTGGAGAAATCATTTAAACACCCGTTAACTGATAAAGGCCTGCAGGCATTTTTGGATGATTTTAAAAAGTCAGGATTACAGCCACTGGTTTAACTTGTTCAATTGAACTTCTAATAATAGATGAGAAAAATCACCGATTTAATAAAACTCCAGGAAAAAGCTCTGGAATTAAAGGTTAATGTGATCCGCATGCTTGATAAGGCCGATGCCGGACATGTCGGAGGGGCTTTCAGCATGACTGATCTTATGGTAGCCCTGTATTACAATATTGCCAAAGTAGACCCCGAAAATCCTGACTGGAAACTGCGTGATTATATTCTGGTCTCCAATGGTCACACCTGTCCCATCTGGTATGCCATACTTGCTGATCTGGGATTTTTCCCCAAAGAAGAACTGCAGCACTTAAGGCAGATTGACCATATGCTGCAGGGACATCCTTTACTGGGCATTCCAGGAGTGGAAAATTCCAGCGGTCCATTAGGGCACGGGCTGTCGCAGGCCGTGGGAATTGCCTTGGGCCTACAAATGGATCATAGAAAAAATAGGGTATTTTGCTTTTTATCTGATTCTGAACACCAGGAGGGCCAAACCTGGGAAGCAATTATGTCAGCTGCCAAATGGGAGCTGGATAATCTGGTGGCAATTGTTGACCATAACGGCGTGCAAATTGAAGGCTGGAATTACCAGATAATGCCGCTGGGTGATCTAAAAGCCAAGTACCAAAGCTTTGGCTGGCGGGTGCTTACCTGCAATGGCCATGATTACGATGACTTGCTGGCAGCTTATCAGCATGCCCTGACATTGGAATTTCCCGCAGTAATAATAGCAGAGACCGTTTCCGGCAAAGACGTTTCTTTTATGGAAAATAAATATCTTTACCATGACTGGAAAGATGATTCAAAATTGACGCACCAGGCGCTCTTTGATCTGGAAAGAAAAATCAAGGAATTACGGAAATTGTAAATAATTAACTAATTAGAAAAATTTCTTAAAAATTGATACAAAAAGTATG